>NZ_RZTF01000292.1:0-8439 GCF_004023175.1 Mesorhizobium sp. M7A.F.Ca.MR.362.00.0.0 | reverse complement strand
GTCGTGTATCTCGACGGCTCCGTCCATGACGGTCGCCCCGAGGCCCAGATCGGTGCCCATGTCGAAGGTCACAATTCCGGAACCATCGGCTACGTCTACGTTGGTGGACTAGCGAAAGACGCCAAGACCCCGAAAGATACCCGTACGCCGGCCCAAAAGGCCACGATGATTGCCCTCACCAAGGCCGCCATCGCCAAGTACGGCCTGACTAAGGTCTCCGGCCACAACCAGTACGCCGCCAAGGCTTGCCCGTCGTTCGACGTGCGCAAGGACCCGCTCGGCCACTTGGTATGAACAAGACCTCCAAGCGGCGCACGTCGAAGGCATTCCTGCTGGCAAACACCGCGCTGGCTTGGGGGCTCGCCTTCTACGGCGTCTACGCCCAGCAAGGCTCCGCTGTCGTGGCATCCGCCCTCGCCCTGATCGGGTCCCTCTACGGGGCTTACGTGGGCATCGGGCACATGGATTACCGGCGCTTCCTTGCCTTCTTCAATAACTCACAGGAGACGCCCTATGCTGGCAATTCTGACGTGGGTAGTCCGTAACTGGAAGGCCATCGCGTTCGCTGCCGTCATGGCCGCGCTCGTGTTCGCCGGCTGGCGCCTCTACGAGGCCGGCAAGACCGAAGCCAACCAGAAGCACCAGATCGAGAACCTTCAGGCGAATCTTGAGGCATCCGAACGCGCCCGAAAGCTGACTGACGCTGCCCTCCTGGCTGACCAGCGCAAGGCCGCTGCCGACGCCCTCGCCTTCACCGAACTCCAGAAACGGAAAGACGCCCTGCATGACTATGCGGAAAGCATCTCGGACGGTCTGCGCGAGTGCCTTAGTGGCGCTGACGTTGAGCGCCTGCGCGACCTCTGGAACTAAGCTCCAGCCGACTACCCTCCCCCCGATCCCCGCCGACGTTCGCGTCTGCTTCGATCAGATCGTCGCGGCCCCTAAGAAGGGAGCCATGACCAAGAAACAGGTGCTTGAACTGGTCGCGTCCTTGAAGCTCTCCGAGGCCCAAAAGGTGGCCTGCGGAAAGCGCCTTATCGCCTTCTACGAGACTTTCGGTAGACATTGACACTGCTGGCACCTCTGCAATGCAAGTGCCATCATTCCATCTTATGTTTCTCGCAAGTCGAGCACTCAAAGCCAGCGGACTCGATCGCGTCTTTGACGGAGTCCATGACCTCTTTGCGGGAGTAGTCACCACCGCCGGTCTGCTTCAGCCAGTTGGTCGCTATTGCATAAGCAGGCCCGTTATCTTCCGGGAACACTCCCTTCAATGCTTCACCATGCGGACATTGGTGAAGAATTCCCGCTTGGATAGCAAAATCCATGCCCAACCGGCGAAGCTCATCGCGCCGGATCATTTCGTCGCCACCCATATTATTTCTCCGTTTCTGTTGATGCACCGTGGGACTGCTACCATCGGACGTCAATAGAATTCTCCTGAATGCGATAGACCATAGTCGTGCTGCCCACTCGGCGGCGACTCCAGGGCTCCGGCCCTGACAGGTTCCCAAGAAACACCAAACAGAACCTTGACCCGCCAACAGCTCCCCGAGGGGGGCCTTGAGCGGACAATCTCGTGTTCCTGCGGGGCGCTTCTGGTCGGACCGATCATCCCTCCAATCGCACACAGGAAAACACTAAAATGGCAGACCTTTCCGTCTCCCGCATCGGCCAAGTTAACCTCGCCGGTGACGTTGACGCTCTCAACCTGAAAATCTTTTCGGGTGAAGTCCTCACGGCCTTCAACATGAACTGCGTGTATCAGGACAAGCACCTGATCCGCGAAATCGCTTCCGGCAAGTCGGCCCAGTTCCCGGCCACCGGTCGCATCACGGCGGCTTACCACACGCCGGGCACCCAGCTCACCGGTACGCCGATCGCTCACAACGAGCGCGTGATCACCATTGACGATCTGCTCCTGGCTAACGTCATGATCGCGGACATTGACGAGGCCAAGTCGCACTACGACGTGCGCTCCGAGTACACCAAGCAGCTCGGTGAAGCCCTCGCTCTGGCGTTCGACACGAACGTCGCTCGCACGGCTGTTCTCGCGGCCCGCGCTTCGGCCACCATCACGGGTGAGCCGGGTGGTTCGGTTATCGTCGGCGGCGCAAACGTCCGCACCGATGGCGCTCTCATCAAGGCGGCCCTGTTCGCAGCGGCGCAGAAGTTCGATGAGAACAACGTCGTGGACACTGACCGCAACGCCTTCGTGAAGCCGGTCACCTTCTACGCGGCTGCGGCCACGACTGATCTGGTCAACAAGGACTGGGGTGGTCGCGGTGGCATCGCTGACGGCAAGATCGAAAGCCTCGCCGGCATCAACATCGTGAAGTCGAACAACGTCCCGAACTCGAACGTGGCCACCGGCCCGGCCAAGTATCAGGGCAACTTCGCCAATACCGCGATGTCGATCTTCCACCGCAGCGCTGTCGGCACCTGCCGGCTGATGTCCCTCTCGATGCAGTCCGAGTACCTGACCCTCTGGCAGGCTACCGCTCTGGTCGCCCGCTTCGCGGTCGGTCACGGCATTCTGCGTCCCGAGTGCGCCATCGAAGTCGTCACGGCGTAAGCCACACCAACGCAGATCGCCGGGGTCCCTTCGGGGGCCTCGGCTATTTTTTTGTGAGGTACTATGGAAACTCTCGGACCCGCATCCGAACTCGACGCCGTGAACGAACTGCTGGCATCCATCGGTGAGGACCCCGTGTCCGATCTGGAGGACCTCCCACCTTCCGGCAACACCGCTCTATCTGTACTCCGTAACCAGTCCCGTCAGGTCCAAGAGGAGCCCCGTTGGTTCAACTTCGAGACCGACGTGATGCTCTCCCCGAACGTCTCCGGCAACGTGCTGGTCCCCGATAACGCGCTCGACATCGACGCGACTGATGGCGACATCATCTCGGTCGGCGACAGGCTCTACGACAGGGACAACAAGACCTACACTTTCGCCTCCCCTGTGAGCTGCGAAATCCTGTGGCACCGACCGTGGGACGAACTCCCTAGCGTGGCCCGCCGGTACATCACCGCCCTCGCCACCGAACGGTTCATTGAAGGCTTCCCCGGAGCCGAGGCCACGACGCCCTCGCGTCAGCGCAACCTCGCCCGAGCGAACAACGCCTTTGTCCGCGCCGAAATCAGGGCCGGCGATTTCAACCTCCTCAACAACGCCTCAATCCAGACCATCGCTAGGAGAAGCTAATGCGAGCTGAAGGCGGCTCACCCAACCTCATCAACGGCGTAAGTCGCCAAGCTCCGGAAGTCCGTCTCCCCTCGCAGCTCCAAGAGAGCGTCAACCAGTTTCCCACGGTGACCCGGAACCTCGTTCCCCGGAACCCTGCGATCCTGAAGGGGCGCGTAGCTGGTGCCCCTGCGGCGAACACCGCCTATCATCTGATCGACAGAGACACTACGGAGCGGTACGTGGTCCGAATGAGCCCTTCAGGTGTAGTCGTCCACGACCTCGCTGGCACCGCCAAAACGGTCAATGCTCCCAACGGCAATGGATACCTTTCCGGCATCAGCTCCGCCTCCGACTACGAGGCTCTGACCGTCGCTGACCACACCTTTATCGTGAACAAGAAGAAGGTTGTCGCTCAAGCGGCCGCCACTTCTGCGGCGCTGGAGAAGTCCGCGCTACTTCACGTCGCGGCTGGCGAGTATCACACCAAGTACCGCATCGTTCTGAACGGCGTTGAAGTCGCCTCGTACCTCACCAACGGTGGGCCAGGAACAGACGACCTCGACGTGCGCCAATCAGAGAGACAGGCCACCCCGGCGTCTATCGCTTACGGACTTGCCAACGGGACTCCGCTAACGCCTTGGCGAGGCTCGGCCCCCGGAAACTCTGAATTGGGCGACAGCATCATCGCTGGCGGCCTCCAGACCCTAAGCCCCGCGGTCTGGTCCGTGGCCCTCTACGACAACGTGATCTACCTGAAGAACCTGTCGGGCGCTGACTTCACCATCTCGTGTGAAGCAGAGGGTCGCGATACCGCCTTCCGCGCCCACAAGGGTTTCGTGAAGGACTTTTCCGAACTTCCCCGAAAGGCCCCTGTAGGCTTCACCCTCAAGGTGGCCGGCAGCGACGATACCGACTATGACGACTACTGGGTACAATTCCAGCAAGGGGCCACAGACGGCCTCGGTCGTTGGAAGGAGTGCGTAGGCGCTGGCGAGAAGCTCGGCATGGATAGAGCCACCATGCCTCACGTCCTCGTCCGGGAGAGCAATGGCACCTTCACGTTCCGACAGGGCGACTGGGCAGACCGGGCAGTAGGCGACAGCACCACCAATGACTGGCCGTCTTTCGTCGGCTCCACCATCAATGGCTTTGCCTTCGCGCACAATCGGTTGGGAATCCTGTCCGGCGAGAACGTCGTGTTCTCCCGCGTCGGTGAGTTCTTCAACTTCTTCCGTGAGACCATTCTGACCGGGCTTGATACGGACCCGATTGACCAGGCGATCTCCTATGACGACGTGTCCACCGCCTACCACGCGGTGTCGCTGGCAGGCGAGCTGATCATCTTCACCCAGTCGATCCCGTTCCGAATGAAGGGCGGCGACATATTCTCGCAGAAGACGGCGAGCTTCGTGCCCACCCTATCGAACAGGTCCAGCTCAAAGGCCCGTCCCGTTCCCTGCGGCAACAAGCTGTTCTTCGTCAACGACACCGACAGCGGAGCTTTCGTCCACGAGTTCGTGAACGTGCAGGACGAAACCATTCAGGAGGCCCCCTCGATCAACGAGCATTGCCACGGCTATGTGCCGACCGGCGTGTTCATGATGGATGGGGACGAAGACCTCAAACTCCTGGCCATGGTCTCGAGCGCGGACCCGACGACGATCTACACCTACAAATGGCTCTGGATCGGGCAGAACAAAGCCCAGTCTGCTTGGCAGAAATGGGTCATGCCGGCAAGCGTCAAGGCCATTAAGTTCATAGGTGAGGAGCTTGTCGCGGTCCTCTCTGACGGCACCTACGTTGAGCACCTCGGCATCAACTGCCACGAGGCGTGGACCGACGGCAAGCCGGCCATCCTCCTGCTCGACCGCCGCGTGACCCTGACCGGGGTCTACAGCGCCGGCACCGATCAGACCACCTACACCACGCCATATCCGGCGGCAGGGGCCATCGCGGTCCTCAACACCGGCACGGACTTCGGCACCCAGCCGACCGTGGTTTCCTCCGCAGGCACCTCTCTGGTCGTCTCGGGCAACTACGGCGGCCTCTCGGCTTACGTCGGTTTCCCCTACCAAGCCTACGGGGTGATGTCTCCGTTTGTCGTTCGTGAAAAGCAGAGGGACGGGACCAGCGGCAACGCGGTTCCCGGCGTGGAGCTGAAGGTGGCCTCCATGCGCTTCGACACAGGGCCTAGCGTGGGCCTCGACGTGACCCTGACGCGCAGCTACCGCCCCACCTTCGTGCATCGCCTCTCGGCGGCCATCGTAGGCACCAAGACGAGCACTCTAGGCTCCCTGATCGTGGGGAAGCTGACGAAGGCTCTGTCGATCATGGCGGCGGCTGAAGACGTGACGATCCGGTTCGAGAACTCCGGCCCCTACCCCTACTCGGTCCTCTCCTACAAATGGACTGGCGGGGCTTACCCCAAAGGATACTGATGACGATAACACCTCATGGCCTGGTAACGGCCTCGACTGCCGCCGACGCGCGGGAACTCGACCGACTGCTTAGGCCAGAGGATCGCCGTGAAGTGGAGGAGCTGGGCGGTCGCCCGGCCCTCCAGCACTTCCTCCTCGGGGTCCTGATGTCGGAACCCTCGTTCACCTTACGGGACCATGACGGGTCTCTGGTGGGCATCGCTGGCGTGGTCCCTGACCTACGCGGCAACGGCGTAGTTTGGATGAGTGGGACGACCCTCGTGGAGAGCCGGAAGATGGCTTTCCTGCGAGGCTCCCGCGATGTCCTGGCCGAGTTCCACCGACGCTTCGACACGCTCTACAACATCTGTGACGCCCGCAACGAGGTCCACGTCAAGTGGCTCCGTTGGTTGGGCTTCACCCTCCTCCACAAGTACGAGTGCGGGCCGAACGCGGTCCCCGTCTATGAATTTGCAAGGATCGCCTAATGTGCGACTTCATCACAATCGCTTCCATCGGCCTTGGTATCGCCCAAGCCGGTATGGGCTACGCCGCCTCCAGCGCCCAGTACGATCAGCGTATGCAGGAGATGCAGGCGAACGCCATCAACGCCTCCAAGGCGGCTGAAAACCAATACGCCAACCTCAATATCCGCGCCCAACAAGAAGACGCGGCGATGGTCCAACAGAAGACCGAAACCAACATCGAGGCGGCCCAAGCGGCGGCATCAGTGGAGGCTGCAGCTGCTGAAGGGAATGTGGGTGGCCTCTCGGTCTCCTCGGTCCTACAGGACATGTACGCCCAAAAGGGTCGCAGCGATGCAGCGCTCGATACGAACCAGCAGATGAACCGTGGGTTCCTGAAGGGTGAGAAGATCGCAGCCGAGGCCGGCGGGCAGAACCAGATCAACTCCATGCCGATGCCGGAGAAGCCCAGCTTCGCTCCGTATCTCCTCAATGCGTTCAGCTCCGGCTTGAGCGCCTACAGCAACTACAAGTCAAAGGGCTAATATGGCAGACGGACTTTTCGGAACGAATGTGGCGGCCCCGAGCATTCGGCCAGTCGCCATCGCCCCCACCGGCATCCCCGGCAGCACCTATGTACGCCCCCAGCAGAAGCAAGTTGGGGGCAACCTACAGGCCCTAGCGGACAGCCTGGGCGGCCTCAACAACGCCCTCCAGCAATTCGGAGCGGTGTCCGCCCGTGCCGACAAGGACCCCGACAGTGAGGCCAACAGGGCCTTCTCTGACAGCATCGCCGGCAAGTCGCTGGAGGAAGTTATCAAGACGATGCCCGAGGCCAAGAACCGCATCCAGAAGGACGGGGTTCTTTCGCTGGTCGGATCCAAGGCGGCTTACGAGTTCCGCCAGCATATCACCGAGGCGTACAACAACGGTGGCTTCGACCAAGCCCACGGAGACTTCAACTCATGGGTCGAGGGCGAGCGCCAGAAGTATGCCAAGGGCCTGCCGGACCAAGCAATGCAGGCCGCCTTCTTCCGAGGCACCGACAACTGGACCCAGCAGTTCGGTGAACAGGACATGAAGCGGAAGATCGAAAACACCATGGCCGAGCGGGACACCGCAGTCGTGGACGAGTTCCGCATGATCGCCGACGACGGGATCGCCGCCAACAAGGGCCCCGAGGACATCGCCGACGCCATCATCAAGCAGTCAGGCGAGAACCGGACGTTCCGGGGCCTCGACGGCAAGTCGCAGAACGACACGCTGTTCCGCCTCGCCGAGGAGTATGCGCTGAAGGGCCGCCCCGAGCTGGTCAAGGCGCTCCTCAACAACAAGCGCGGCGGCATCGGTCCCTTGCTCGAAGTCTCCGGCTACACGGACAAGGGCCTCTCGCTCATCCAGAGGGCCGAGACGGAACAACAACAGGCCGCCAACGCTACCAGCTTCAAGACCCGCTCCAAGCTCGATGAGGACGCCATGTATGGCCGGCTCACCGAGGAGCAGATCGTCAAGGCCAAGGAAACACCCGGCAACGAGTGGCTCAACGACAGCATGGCCGCGCAGTACCTCGAAAGCTCCAAGCGCAATAAGGCCCAGCTCCTCGCGGGGCAGGCACGGGAGGAGGAGAAGCGCCGCATGGCATTCCAGTCCACCGGGCAGCGCACACAGGCTGTAGCCAACGCCTACGCCGAGCTGGAGACTCTTGGGGGTGCCCAGCGGCTCAAGGACGTGGAGTACATGGGGCCTGACGGCAACATGAAGACCCTGACGGTCAAGGACCAGCAGGACGAGGTGGTCAAGCGCAAGCTGTCGCAGTTCCAAGAGCTGGAAGACAAGGTGGTCGCCGGCAACGTCGATCCCAAGCAGGCCAAGGAGGAGGTGCTGAAGAAGCGCATCGCTTGGTTCGGTGGGAACGGCATTGTGGACGAGGACCTCCAGAAGAAGTTCAACTCCCTTCAGGTCCAGTCGTCCATCTCCCGTACGCTGGAGAAGGGCGAGGTCTCGAAGTACCTCGGCGGCATCGCGGAGGACTACCGGCAGCTCGAAGACATCAACCCGGCCTACGCCGACAGGTTGGTCTCGGACAGCAAGTCGGCAGAGTTCCTCCAGAACTACTCCGTCGCCCGCAACGACCTCATGGGACCCGAGGACGCCCTGATCTACGCCGCGCAGCAGTCCAACCGGACGCCCACCCAAAGGGCTCTCGGCAAGCTGACCCCGGACGACCTGGCTGACGATACCAAGAAGGTCCTCAACAGCCTCGACTATGACGCTGGACCCAGCCGCGACAACGAGGCGTGGGTGCAGGACCAGCTCAACAACTACACCGCACGGGGCCTCGACAGGGACACCGCACGGCAGAAGGTAATGG
>NZ_RZTF01000291.1:0-8448 GCF_004023175.1 Mesorhizobium sp. M7A.F.Ca.MR.362.00.0.0 | reverse complement strand
CATGTGCGGATGGCTCTTCACCGCCTCCAGCGTCGGGCCGATGCCGATCGGTCCGTAGACCGGGCCGTAGGAGGACCGTGTGCCTTCCTGCGCGGCGTTCCTGATGCGGAAGTCGACCGGGTCCATGCCGATCTTCTTGGCCAGCTCGTCGACAGCACTTTCCACAGCGAACGCCGCCATCGGCGCCGAAGGCGCGCGATAGGCCGCGGTCTTCGGCCGGTTGACCAGCACTTCGTAGCCGACCGTCTTGACGTTATCGAGCTTGTAGCAGGCGAACGCCGTCATCGCACCGATCTCGGCCCAGGAGCCGGCATACGGGCCGCAGCTGTAGCGCAGCGTCGCTTCGGCGGCGGTGATCGTGCCGTCCTTGCGGGCGCCGATCTTGACGTCGATCGAGGTGGCGCTGGTCGGGCCCGAGGCGCGGAACACCTCGTCGCGGGTCATCACCAGCTTCACCGGCCGTCCGGCCTTGCGCGACAGCGCCAGCGCCACCGGCTCGGCCCAGACATGGGTCTTGCCGCCAAAACCGCCGCCGATCTCCGAGGAGGTGACGCGCAGTTTCGAGGCTTCCATGCCAAGCAACTGGGCGCAGTGCTGGCGGTAGACGAAATGGCCTTGCGTGCACACCCAGAGGTCGGCGGTGCCGTCGGAGCTGAAATTCGCCACGCAGGCATGCGGCTCGATATAGCCCTGGTGCGTCTGCTCGGTCTTGAAGGAACGCTCGACGATAAAGTCGGCCTGCCCGAAACCCTGATGGACATCGCCATGGCCAAACTGGCTGCGCTTGGTGACGTTGGAGGGTTTTACCGGCTTTTCCTCGAGGCCCTCGGTGAAGATGGCATCATTGATCAAGGGCGCCGTGTGCTTCGCCGCCTCGTCGACATCGGTGACATGCGGCAAAAGCTCGTATTCAATCTCGATGAGCTTCAGCGCCTGCCTGGCGGTGCGGGCATCGATCGCGGCGACCGCGGCCACCGCGTGGCCGTCATAGAGCGCTTTCGTGCGCGCCATGCAATTGTCGAGGACGTCGTACATGGCGGCATCGCCATCGGTGAGATCGGGCAGGTCGGCCGCGGTGATCACCGCCTTGACGCCGGCGAGCTTTTCCGCCTTCGAGGTGTCGATCTTGACGATCCTGGCGTGAGCGTGCGGGCTTCTGAGAACACGCCCGACCAGCTGGCCGGCCATGTTGAAGTCGGCGCCATAGCGCGCGCGGCCCGTCACCTTGTCGATGCCGTCGGGACGGATCGGACGCGTGCCGACGGAGGCGAATTTACGTCCGGAAAAACGTGGATCGAAATTCATCTCAGGCTCCCTTCATCACGATGGCCGCGTCCTGGACGGCGCGCACGATCTTGTCGTAGCCGGTGCAGCGGCAGAGGTTCCCGGCGAGGCCGAAGCGGATTTCCTCCTCGGTCGGGTCGGGGTTCTTGGCCAGGAGGTCCTTGGCCGCGATCAGGAAGCCCGGCGTGCAGATGCCGCATTGCAGCGCCGCATGCTCGAGGAACTTCTGCTGCAGCGGGTGCAGCGTATCGCCATGGGCCATGCCCTCGATGGTCTCGACGCGCCGGCCTTCAGCCTCGGCGCCGAGCACCAGGCATGAGCAAACCAGCCGATCGTCGAGGATGATCGAGCAGGCGCCGCAGTCGCCGGTGCCGCAGCCTTCCTTGGCGCCCGTCAGCCCCAGCCGATCGCGCAGGACATCGAGCAGCGTCTCGTCCGGCTGGCAAAGATACTCGACAGCGTCGCCGTTGATTGTCGTTGAAACTGCTATACCAGCCATCATTTGCCTCCTGCACGTGCATAGGCTGATGTGGCGGCCCGCTGGGCCAGCACACCCGCAACTTTTCGTCTGAATTCGATGGTGCCGCGCTTGTCGTCGATGGGACGGCAGGCGCCCGCACAGACCTTGGCGAGCCGCTCCAGCGTCGCTTCGTCCAGCCTGGAGCCAACGAGCACCTCCGCGGCTTCTTCGACCAGAAGCACCGTCGCCGCCACGGCGCCCAGCGCTACGCGGGCCGATTTGACGACCCCGTGCTCGTCGAGCGTCAGGTTCACCCCGGCGCTGACCACCGCGATATCCATCTCGGTGCGTGGAATGAAACGCAGATAGGCATCGCCAGAGCGCGGCTCGCGCTTGTCGAGCAGGATCGCCTCGATGATCTCGCCTTTGGCCAGCGACGTCTTGCCCGGCGCGGTCGGCACGCTCTGCACGGGAATCGTGCGCCGGCCCGCCGGCCCGACGACCACTGCCTTGGCGCCGGCGGCAACCAGCGCCGGCACGCTATCGGCGGCCGGCGAGGCGTTGCAGAGATTGCCCACGATGGTGCAGCGTCCCTGCACCTGCTTGGAGCCGATCAGCTTGGCCGCCTCGACGACACCAGGCCATGCCTTCTTGAGGGCGGTGTTCTCTCCCAGGACGGCGCAGGGAACCGCGGCGCCGATGCTGAAGCCTTCAGCAGTTTCCCGGATCTCGCTCAAGCCATCGATCGCCTTGATGTCGACGATCAGCTCTGGTTCGGCAAAGCCGCCCTTCATCCTGACCAGGAGGTCGCTGCCTCCCGCGAGGATGGCGGCCGTACCAGCCGACCCGGCCAAGTGGCCAACGGCATCTTCTATTGAAAGCGGACGTATGTAGCGCATCGTCTCCCCTTGGTCATCGCGATTTCAGCGACCGTTATAAACAGTCTCCTCATAATGGCTATCCGGTTCCTCAACTGCGGCGATTAGGCCAGGCGCCGCAATATCCAGTCCAACAGACGGAAAGTGGCGCGCTGAATGGCAGCAACCGACTTTGGGATGATTTTCGTGAAACTTCGGCTATGGATCAAGTGCGCTCATTCGCCCTTGTCCGCCTTTGGACCGGAACGGCCTCAGCCCGTGACGCGCTTTGCCGGGAAACTGTTCACATTTTTCCTGGAATTGCCCTAGAGATCGGCCTCGGCGAAGATGCGCGAGGCCCAGTCGAGGAAGACGCGCAGGCGTGGCGAGAGCTGACGGTTCTGCGGGTAGAGCGCCGACAGCGGTGTCGGCGATGGCGGATAGTCGGCCAGCACCTCGACGAGCGTCCCATCCGCCAGATCCTTCTCGAAGCGATAGCGCGGTGCCTGGATGAGGCCGAGGCCAAGCCGCGCCAGATCGGCGGCGGTGTCGGAATTGTTGGCGGCGACGCGGCATGGCAGCCGCACCTCACGGATACTGCCGGCGACGGTGAATTCGAACGGAAGGGTCTCGCCGGTGCGCGACGAAACAAAGCCCACCGCCTGGTGACCGTCGAGCGCATCGGGGGAGACGGGCGTGCCGTGGCGCTCGAGATAGGCAGGGCTGGCGCAGGTGATCTCGCGGATGACAGCCAGCCGCCGCATGATCATGCCGCTGTCGGGCGGCTCGCCGACGCGGATGACGCAGTCGACGCCTTCGCGCACGAGATCGACCAGCCGGTCGCTTTGGCCGATCTGCAGGTCGATCCTGACATAGCGGGCGAGGAACTCCGGCAGGCGCGGCAACAGGAATGTGCGGGTGAGCAGCGTGCTGGCGTCGATGCGCAGCAGGCCGAAAGGCTCGGCATTGCGAAAGGCGGCCTCGGCATCCTCGATCTCGGCCAGGATCGACAGGCAGCGCCGATAGTAGGCTTCGCCGTCCTGCGTGGCGTTCACCTGCCGCGTCGTTCGTTCCAGAAGCCGCGCGCCGAGATGCTCTTCCAGCCGCCGGATCGCTTCCGTTGCAGTTGAACGCGGCAGGCCGAGATCGGCCGCGGCAGCGGTAAAGCTGCGCCGCTCCAGAACGCGAACGAAGAGCCGCATCGTGTCCAGTCGATCCATGGCCCTTGTTCGCAATTTCCGAATAGTGATGTCAATAGATGGCTGATTATACGGAAAGCGGGTCGGCCTATATCCGTGTCACCAACACGGAGAGACTTCCATGACATCCAATCAAACAAGTACGGGTGGCCAAACCAGAACCGCGATCGTGACCGGCGCCTCCAAAGGCATCGGCGCCGCCATCGCACAGCGGCTCGCCCGCGATGGCGTCGCCGTCGTCCTCAATTATGCACGGGGCCGCGCCGAGGCCGAAGAGCTTGTGCGCAGCATCGAAGCCGGCGGCGGCAAGGCAATCGCCGTTCAGGCCGATATCGCCGATCCGAATGGGATCGCAGCGCTGTTCGACGCCGGCGAGAAGGCGTTCGGCGGCATCGACATCCTCGTCAACAATGCCGGCGTCATGAAGATTTCGCCGATGGCGCAGACCGACGACGCTTCGTTCGACACGCAGATCGCGATCAATCTCGGCGGCGTGTTCCGCGGCATGCGGGAAGGCGCGCGCCGGCTTCGCGACGGCGGCCGCATCGTCAATTTTTCCAGCAGCGTCGTCGGCCTCTACCAGCCGGGCTACGGCGTCTACGCCGCCACCAAGGCGGGTGTCGAGGCGATGACCCACATCCTGGCCAAGGAGCTTGGCGCGCGCCGCATCACAGTTAACGCAGTAGCGCCCGGGCCGATCGAAACCGCGCTGTTCACGGACGGCAAGAGCGAGGCGCAGATCGAGGCCATCGGCAAGATGATCCCGCTCGGCCGGCTTGGCCAGCCCGACGACATTGCCGGGCTGGTCTCGTTCCTGGCCGGGCCGGACAGCTTCTGGGTCAACGGACAAATCATCCGCGCCAATGGCGGCGTCGTCTGAGCCGTCGCCGACCGCTCCACGCCGAACCTCAAATTCCACAGAAAGGAAAAGATCATGCCATTCGCCAACATCAAGTTACCGCAAGCGGCGCTCTCAAGGGCGCAGAAGGAAGACCTCATCCATCGAACGACAGCCATGTTCGTCAACTTTTTCGGCGAGGGTGTGCGCCCCTTCACGATGGTGCTGGTGGAGGAGGTCGCCGACGGCGGCTATGGCCGGGCCGAGGAAGTGTTCGTCGTGCCGGAAGTTTTTCGCGCAAAGGAGTAGTGCCGGGCCGTTCCCGGGCGAGCCACGGGTCTCGCCCGTCCTTCGGGTCCCACAAGTGGGGAGATCGGCAGCATCACCCCCTTCCGCTTCTCCACCTCGGCCTTCCTCAGCAGGAACCGCTGAATCTTGCCGCTGGGTGTCTTCGGCAACTCGCTCGTTGACCGCCGGATGTTCGATCAGCGAGCTTTGGACGTCGATGCGGTAGCCCGGCAGAGGTGATGGCGTCGTCGGCGCGGCCGATCAGGAGATCGACCGTCCGGTTGCGCGAATGGCCCGAGAAGGGCTGGCCTCACCCGTGCGGCCCTGTATCATGGCCTTGTGAATGCTTGGGAGGAGGGTTGTGCATGCGGCTGAATCGGAATCTCTGTCATTGGAGGGTTTGGGTCTTCATCGCCGCAATGGTGCTTTGGCCGCACGCGGCGCCGGCCGATACCCTCACGCCCGAGCGCATCACTGCTGCCCTGTCGAAGCTCGAAGCGCTTGCCGAAGCCGCCGTAGCGGACGGTGCTGTACCCGGTCTCGCCATCGGCGTCGTGCGCGATGACGAGGTGATCTTCCTCAAGGGTTTTGGGCATCGCGAGGCCGGCAAGCCAGAGACCGTCGACGCCGACACGGTGTTCCAGATCGCCTCCCTTTCCAAACCGGTTTCCGCCACCGTCGTAGCGGCGTTGGTTAGCGACAGGATCGTGTCCTGGGATTCGAAGATCGCCGATCTCGATCCGGCCTTCCGGTTGGCCGATCCTTATCCGGCGAGCCAACTCACCGTTCGTGACCTGTTTTCGCATCGCAGCGGGCTTCCAGGCACCGCCGGAGACGACCTCGAAGGTATTGGCTACGACCGCGTCGAGATCGTGCATCGCCTGCGGTTCGTGCCACCATCGTCGAGCTTTCGCGCCGGGTATGCCTACAGCAATTTCGGATTGACAGAGGGTGCCATGGCAGCCGCGACACCGACAGGAAAGCCCTGGGAGGAGGTCGCCGAGGAGAAGCTCTACCGTCCGCTTGGCATGGCCTCGACCAGTTCCCGTCATTCGGACTTCGTCAAGCAAAGCAACCGTGCTGCGCTTCACGTCAAGGTCGATGGCGCCTGGGCCGCGAAGATAGAGCGCGATCCGGATGCGCAGGCGCCCGCCGGCGGCGTCAGCTCCACGGCACGTGACCTCTCGCAATGGCTGCGCCTCATCCTCGGCAACGGCGTTTATGCCGGCAAGACACTGATTGCCGCCGATGCGCTAAGCCAGACGCATGTTCCGCTGATAGCGCGCGGCAACAACCCCGTCTCCGGCGGCGCATCGTTCTACGGCCTCGGCTGGAACGTCGAATTCGGCCGACACGGCCTGAGCTGGGGCCACGCCGGCGCCTTCAGTGTCGGGGCGCGTACCCTGGTGACAGTCTTCCCAAAGGAGAAGCTGGGCATCGTCATCGTCGCCAACGCCTTTCCGACTGGCCTGCCGGAGGGATTGTCCGACAGCTTCGCCGATCTCGTCTTCGACGGTAACGTCGAGAAGGACTGGGTCAAGGCGTGGAATGATATCTATGCGGGCCTGTTCGGTCCGGCGGTCGCGGCGGCCAAGGCCGCCTATGCCGCGCCGCCGTCTCCGCCACGGCCAGCCGGGCCGGACAGCGTCTATGCCGGCCGGTACGCCAACGACTTCATCGGCGATGCGATTGTGTCGGAAGCGGGAGACCACCTTGTGCTCAGGGTAGGCCCGGCCGCCGGCCGGTCCTACTCATTGAGGCATTTCGACGGTGACCTTTTCCTGACCTTCCCCGACGCGGAGACGCCGGATAGCCCCTCGGGTGTAAGTTTTGTGGTCGGCGCTGACGGCAAGGCGTCGGCCATGACCGTAGGTTTTCTCGACGACAATCATCTCGGCACGCTGCAACGTGTGGGGGACTGACTTCCAAATCGAACGGTGCGGCCGGGAGTTCAGGATGCCGGGCCGTACCGGAGCAGTTTGAAGCAATCGCCGTTGCCCGATTTCGTCTGCGCCAGCAAGGGCTTCGACCTGTCTATCCATTCCTGATGTGACTTCGCATCGGCCTCGATCGCATCGACCGTTGCAAGACTGACAAAGCTGCGTCCGTGGCTGAGAAGCCAGCATGCGCGGCCAAGAAATCGCCTGCTGCGCTGGCGCAAGAGGTCGGCATCGTAGAAGATGTCGAGCACCTCGTGCTTGATCTTGCGCTCGGTTTCAGGATTGGCGATCGCAACCTCGATCGGCTCGCCGCCGATCGCATCCTGCAGGTCCTTGTAGTCGAGGGTGAGTTGGGTGATGGCATATTTGATCTCGCTCTCGTCGCGCACGATGTCGAACCATAGCGTCGGATCGAGCTCGTTGACGACGAACGACGACTCGAAATCGCGCGACAGGTTGAGGATGTCGAAGTCCCGGATGTCGACGTCGCGCTCAACCAGCAGGATTTCGCGGACCTGCTTGCCAAGCTCCGCTCCCTGCGCGCCGATGGCGGCGTTGGTTCCACCAAGTTCGGGACTAATATAGGCCCCGCCGTCATCCAGCAGCCCGTCGAATTCGCCAAGTGACTCGACGAGGGGAGCGCCACGAGCGATGCGCGCCGCCAGCTTGGCCAGAACCTGCTGAAGATCCGCTTCGCGTCTGCGCTGGTCTTGGTAATTCTGCTGGAAAAAGAAGATGAACAGCGACACGCCGATGCCGATCAGGATCACGCCCAACTGCGAGAAGATGTTGCGGTGGTATTCCAGCAGCTTTTCGCGATGGCGCACGTCGTCGCGCACACTGTGGGCGACGCGCAGATTGACGATCAGCGACAGGATGAGCAGCCCAGTACCGACGAGGATGAGGCCGCCGATGAGCAGGTAACCATGGCCTGTGCTGAAATCCATTCGTTTTCCCTGAAGCCCAGACTGCGCAGAATAGTGCCATTTTGGCTAAATACCTACGGATTTGCAGGCGGTGGATTTGATGGCGGCGGCCACCCCGGAAGGTTGACCCGCCTGGCCATCCGGCCGATAGCTCCGCCAGAAACTGTCCTGAGAACCCTGATGACTTCAGACACCAACCTCCACGATGCACCCGCCGTCGATCCCGACACCGCCTGGCAGGCGGACGTCCGCGCCGGTGTGCGCCACGTGCGCGACCTGGCGTCCCTCCCGCTGTCGCCAGCCGAGCGCGCGGCCGCCCGGGCCGCGGCGGCGAACCACAAGGTGCGCGCGCCCAAAGCCTATCTCGACCTGATCGACTGGAACGACGCCGCCGATCCGATCCGGGCGCAGGTCATTCCGTCGCCGCAAGAACTTGAGGAAGCGGAGGGCGAGCTCGACGATCCGATCGCCGACCATGACTTCAGCCCGGTGCCGCGATTGACGCACCGCCATGCCGACCGGGTGCTGCTGTTCCCGACCTATCAATGCGCGGTCTATTGCCGGTTCTGCTTCCGCAAGGAATCGCTGACCTCGATCGGTCGTGGCTATACGCACGAGGCGCTGGAGCCGGCGCTGGCCTATATCGCGGATCACCC
>NZ_RZTF01000028.1:0-35707 GCF_004023175.1 Mesorhizobium sp. M7A.F.Ca.MR.362.00.0.0 | reverse complement strand
CAAGACAATTCAGGCCAATGACGGGCTGCTCGCCGCCTTTCTTGATGGGGCCAATGACCGGCTGATCACCGGCGGCGAGGACGGCAAGGTGTTTTCCGTGAAAGCGGGCGGCGAGGTCACGGAATTGGCAAGCGCGGCCAAGAAGTGGATCACCAGCGTTGCCGCCGGGCCGCAAGGCGCCATCGCCTATGCCTCAGGCAAGACGGCCTTCGTGCGCTTCGCCGACGGCAAGACGAGGGAATTCGTCCATCCGCGTTCGGTCGAGGGGCTGGCCTTCTCGCCCAAGGGCATGCGCTTCGGTGTCGCCCGCTACAATGGCGCGACGCTGCATTTCCCGGCCGCCGAGGGCAAGCCGGTGGAGCTTGAATGGGCCGGCGCCCACACCGGCATCACCTTCTCTCCCGATGGCGCCTTCCTCGTCACCACCATGCAAGAAAACGCATTGCACGGCTGGAAGCTCGCCGAAGGCAAGCACATGCGCATGACCGGCTATCCCGGCAAGGTCAAAAGCCTGTCGTGGAGTGTGAAGGGCAAATGGCTGGCGAGTTCCGGCGCGCCGGCGGCGATCGTCTGGCCGTTTTCAGGCAAGGATGGTCCAATGGGCAAGGCACCGCTGGAGCTCGGCACGCGCGGCAACGCCATGGTGACGGCTGTCGCCTGCCACCCGAGCCAGGATGTCGTTGCCGTCGGCTATGATGACGGGATGGTGATGGCGGTGCGTTTTGCCGACGCCAAGGAAGTGCTGTTGCGACGGCCGGGCAAGGGCGCCATCACCTCGATGATGTGGGACAAGGAAGAACGCCGGGTCGCCTTCGGCAGTGCCGCCGGCGATTGCGGCGTCATCGATATCACGGCCTGACCCCGCTCACTCCGCTCCGCACGACACTTTGCCGCTGATTTCAACCGGTTTGCCGTCCTGGTCCATATCCGCCGCGGCGTCGTAGACGGCGAGCGTATAGTACCCGTCGTAGACGCCTTCGTCGCTGGTCTTGGTCAGGATCGTCAGTTCAACCGAGTTGATCTTTTGCGCGGCCTCGTGCTCACGATAGATGTTAAGCCGCAATTCCTTGCCGTCGAGCCAGTACTGCGTCAGGTTGGAATCCTCGAACACCGTCTTGCGCAGGCTGTCGCCGGCAGGCCGGCTCAGAATTTCGAGGTTGCCGCGAAAGTTGAAGGTCGGCCCGCCCATGCCTCTGGTGACGCCTGCCTCGACCTCGAATGTCGCCGCCGTGTCCTCGGTGGAGCACCAGATGCCACCCGACGCGAAGGCAGCGCCAGCCGACGACAGAAGCATTGCCACACACATGATCGTTCGCATTTTACCCCTCCACCTCAATTCCCGCTCATATTGGCGCTGACTTCGGCAGCACGGTCAAGCGCCGCCGCCAAAGGCTGAGCCAACGCAGGGCAGATGCGCGGCCAATTGCGGATGCGGACACGGATTGGCTAAGAGGGATCGACCAGAGGGGTTTTCATGCACAGCGACACGTCCAACACGTCCATCGGCGGCATCGGCCGCGACCGCATTGCCGATTTGCGCGAAACCGAGGGGGCAGCCTTCCGCAAGGCGCGGCCAAAATCGCAAGCCAAGATCGGCAACGGCCTGCCCGGCTTCTTCGGCGGCGTCCCGATGCACTGGATGAACGATTGGCCGACGCCGTTCCCGATCCTGGTCGACAACGCCAGGGGCGCTACGATCACGGATATCGACGGAAACAAGCTTGACGATTTCTGCCTTGGAGACACCGGCTCGATGTTTGGCCATTCGCCGCCACCGGTGGCTCGCGCCATCCGCCGCCAGGCCGGACGCGGCCTGACCTATATGCTGCCTTCGGAAGATGCGCTGGCCATTGGGCCGCTGCTGCAGCAGCGCTTCGGAATGCCATTCTGGCAGATCGCGACGACGGCGACCGACGCCAACCGCTTTGCGCTGCGTGTTGCCCGTGCCATCACCGGCCGCGAAAAAATCCTGGTCTTCAACGGCTGCTATCATGGCTCGGTCGACGAAACGATGGTGCGGCTGATCGACGGCAAGCCGGTCAACCGGCCGGGATTGGCGGGCGAGTTCCGCGACTTGACCCGCACGGCCAAGGTCATCGAGTTCAACGATGTTTCAGTACTCGAAGCCGCGCTTAGGGATAAGGACGTCGCCTGCGTCATCGCCGAGCCGGTGCTGACCAATTCCTGCATGGTGCTGGCCGATCCGGGCTACCATGACGCCCTGCGCAAACTGACACGCCAAACCGGCACGCTGCTTCTGATCGACGAGACGCACACGATCTCGACCGGCCCCGGCGGCTACACGAGGAAATATGGTCTCGACCCGGACTTCTTCGTGCTGGGCAAGCCGATCGCCGGCGGCGTGCCGGCCAGTGTCTGGGGCATGAGCGACGACGTTGCCTCACGCTACGCGGATTACAACAGGACCAAGGAGCCGGGCTATTCCGGCATGGGCACGACACTCTCGGCCAACCCGCTTCAGTTCGCGGCGATGCGCGCCACGCTCGAAGAGGTGATGACGCAGGAAAACTACGACCGGATGGATCATCTGGCGCGGCGGCTCGATGCCGGGCTGACCGGCGTGATCGATCGCTATCGCCTACCCTGGCATGTTTCCCGCGTCGGCGCTCGTGTCGAGTTCATCTGTGCGCCCGGTCCGCTGCGCAATGGCGCCGAGGCGGAAATGGCGCATGCACCGGAACTGGAGGCCGCCATCCATGTCGCGCTGGTCAATCGCGGCGTGCTGATCGCACCCTTCCACAACATGATGCTGATCTCGCCGGCGACCTCGGCTGCCCAGGTCAACCGGCTGATCACCGCCTTCGGCGCGGTTGCGGCGAAGCTTGCGGCATGAGACAAGCGGCGATGGACCACCCTAATGCCATGATAACCTCACCTTCGGGCTCGACACCTGCCGAGGCGCACGCCTTTCTCGACGCCCATCCCGAGATCGAGGCCTTCGATATCGTGCTGACCGATGCCAATGGCGTCGGCCGTGGCAAGATCGTGCGCCGGCATGAACTGAAGAGCATCTTCGAGGGCGGCCGCCATATGCCGATCTCGATCCTCGGCCTCGACATCACCGGCGAGGATGTGCACGAGACCGGACTGATCTGGACGACCGGTGATGGCGACCTTAGGGCATGGCCGATCCCCGGCACGCTGGTGCCGCTCTACGGTACGAGCCCGCCGCGCGGCCAGTTGCTGATGGCGATGTACATGCTCGACGGCCGACCGATGTCGTCGGATCCGCGGCTGGCGCTGGCGCGGCAGGTGGAGATCCTCGCGGCCAAAGGTCTCTATCCGGCCGGCGCCTTCGAGCTCGAATTCTTCCTGCTGGCCAACGAACGCGACGCTGACGGCAAGGTGCAGCCGGCGCGCGCGGTGCTCGATGGCCGCGTCTCGGGCAAGACCGAAGTCTATTCGGTCGACCATCTGCACGGCATGGAGCCGCTGTTTTCCGACATCTATGCGGCGGCCAAGGCGCAAGGCATTCCGGCCGAGACGGTGATTTCCGAATATGCGCCCGGCCAGTACGAATTGACGCTGAACTACCGCAAGGATGTGATGCGGGCGGCCGACGATCTGGTCATGCTGAAGCGGCTGGTGCGGGCGCAGGCGCGCCGCCATGGCGTCACCGCCTGTTTCATGGCCAAGCCGATCGAGAAATATGCCGGCTCGGGCATGCATTTCCATGTTTCGCTGCAGGACAAGGCCGGCCGAAACGTCTTTGCCGAAGCTGGGGGCGAGAGCTGGTCGCTGCCGCTGCTGCAGGGGCTCGGCGGCCTGATCCAGACCATGGCGGAATCGATGCTGGTGTTTGCACCGCATGCCAATTCCTGGCGGCGTTTCGTCTCGCAATCCTATGCGCCGGTGGCGCCGACCTGGGGCGTCAACAACCGCTCGGTGGCGCTGCGCGTGCCGGCCGGCGACGCCAAGAACCGGCGCATAGAGCACCGGCCGTCCGGCGTCGACGCCAATCCCTACCTGATCGCCGCAACCGTGCTCGCCGGAATCATCAAGGGCATGGACGAAGGTCTCGATCCCGGTCCCGAAACGACCGGCAACGGCTATGAGGCAGCGGTCACGCGCACGACCATGCCTGTCGACTGGCGCGCCGCGATCGAAGCGGCGCGGACGTCCAGCTTCCTGAAGAACGCGCTCGGCGAAGACCTGCACCGGACCTTCGTGGCGATCAAACAGTCCGAATATCTGCGGGTGGCACGCACGGTCAGCGAGTTGGATTACCACCTCTATCTGCACGAGGTTTGATGGATTCATGATGGGCGGCGATCACTTTTTCGCCGCCTCCATCAAATGAGGTAGCGTATCTTCTGTTTAGAACATATCATGAACAGATGAGCGCACTTACCGTCCGTGAAAAGCTGGCGATCCTCTCCGACGCCGCCAAATACGATGCCTCTTGCGCCTCTTCCGGTGCGGCGAAAAAGGACTCGCTGAAATCAGGCGGCATCGGCTCCACCGAGGGCATGGGCATCTGCCATTCCTATGCGCCGGATGGCCGCTGCATTTCCCTTCTCAAGGTCCTGCTGACCAATTTCTGCATCTACGATTGCAGCTATTGCATCAACCGCTCGTCCTCCAATGTGCGGCGCGCCCGTTTCACCATCGACGAGGTGGTGAAGCTGACCATGGATTTCTACCGGCGCAACTACATCGAAGGCCTGTTCCTGTCTTCAGGCGTCATCCGCTCGCCGGACGAGACCATGGGCGAGATGGTCGAGGTGGCGCGCCGGCTGCGGCTGGAGGAGAAGTTCTCCGGCTATATCCACCTGAAAACCATTCCGGAAAGTTCGGCCGAACTGATCGAGAAGGCAGGGCTTTATGCCGACCGGCTATCGATCAATGTCGAACTGCCGACCGACGAGGGTGTGAAGCGGTTGGCGCCCGAGAAGAAGCCGGAGACAATCCGGCTTTCCATGGCCAGGCTGCGCCAGAAGATGGAGGAGAAGGCCGAGCCGACTTTGAAAACCAAAAAGCGCGAACGCTTTGCGCCGGGCGGCCAGTCGACGCAGATGATCATCGGCGCCGACAAGACATCCGACGACGGCATCCTTCACACCAGCGCGCGGCTCTATGGCAGCTATCATCTGCGGCGCGTCTATTACTCGGCTTTCAGCCCGATTCCGGATTCGTCATCGTCGCTGCCCTTGCTGAAACCACCGCTGATGCGCGAGCACCGGCTCTATCAGGCCGACTGGCTGATGCGGTTCTATGGGTTTTCGCAGCCGGAAATCCTTGCCGGGAGCAGCGACGGCATGCTCGATCTCGCCATCGACCCGAAGCTCGCCTGGGCGCTGCGCAACCGGGGGCAGTTTCCGGTCGACATCAACCGCGCCGACCGCGAAGCTCTGCTGCGGGTGCCGGGTCTCGGCACCAAGGTGGTGGCAAAGATTTTGGAGACGCGCCGGCATCGGCGCATGCGGCTGGAGGATGTCGGGCGGGTCTGCCAGTCGATCGCCAAGCTCAGGCCGTTCATCATCGCCGAAGGCTGGTCGCCTGGTGCGCTGACCGACAAGGCCGGCCTGCGCGACAAGATCGCCCACTCCTGCGAACAATTGTCGTTGTTCTGATCATGCGGCCGGCGGAACTCGATCTCGCCAGATACAGAGTTCGGCTCGACAGCGAGACGGATTTTGCCGGCTGGCGTGACGCGGCACGGCGGCTGGCCCTGAATGAGGTCAGGCCCGAGGACGTCTACTGGCATGTCGCGCCGGGCTCTGATCAGGCAGAATTGCCCGAAGTGCCTGCGCGCGCGCAACTCGTCGTGCCGCGCGACTTCATCGGGCATGCCGAAACGGCCTTCTGCCATTCCGATCCCGGCCGGTTTGCCTTTCTCTACCGAATGCTCTGGCGGTTGCGCGACGAGCCTAAACTGCTGGAAATCGCGTCGGATCCCGACACCAGGCGGCTTGAGGCCATGGAAAAGGCGGTTCGGCGCGACAGCCACAAGATGCATGCCTTCGTACGCTTCCGGAAAATCGGCGACGATGCCGATGAGCGCTATGTCGCCTGGTTCGAGCCGGATCATTTCATCGTCGAGCGCAACGCCGATTTCTTCGTCAGGCGTTTCACCGGCATGCGCTGGACGATCCTGACGCCCTACGCCTCCGCCGATTGGGATGGCGAAAGGCTGGCTATCGGACCGGGCGCGGCCAAGGGCGATGCGCCGGATCAAGACGACACCGAGACGCTCTGGCGCATCTATTTCGAGAACATCTTCAATCCGGCGCGATTGAAGGTGAAGGCCATGCAGAAGGAGATGCCGAAGAAATATTGGCGGAACCTTCCCGAGGCTTCGCTCATTCCAGACATGATCGCAGGAGCGGACAAGGCCGCCAAGGACATGATTGCGAAGATGCCGACAACACCCGCGCCGCACCACGCCAAGGTGCAGGCACGGCATTGGCCGAAGCAGCCCGCCGAAGCACCGGAAGATGATGCAGACACGATTCCCGAGTTGCGTGAGGTAGCGAAAGGCTGCCGCCGCTGCCCGCTGTGGCGCGACGCGACGCAGACCGTCTTCGGTGAAGGTCCCGACAATGCCAAGGTGATCTTCGTCGGCGAACAACCGGGGGATCAGGAGGATCTTGCCGGCAAACCTTTCGTTGGTCCGGCCGGCAAGGTGTTCGATGCGATCCTGGATGATGCCGGTGTCGATCGGCAAAAGGTCTATGTCACCAACGCGGTCAAGCACTTCAAGTTCGAGCCGCGCGGCAAGCGCCGCATCCACTCCAAGCCGAATTCCGGTGAGATTCAGGCCTGCCGCTGGTGGATCGACCAGGAATTCGAGCTGATCAAGCCGAACCTCGCCGTGGCACTCGGCGCGACAGCGGCGATGTCGCTGCTCGGCAAGGCGATCCCGGTGACAAAGATGCGCGGACAAGTGATCGAGCGCGAGGACGGATTGCGCGTGTTCATCACCATCCATCCCTCCTTCATTCTGCGCATCCGCGAGTCCGCGGACAAGGAGGCTGAACGCGAACGGTTCCTGCAGGATATGAAGCTGGTGAAGCGGCTAATGGCCGCCTGACCAGTCTGTTTTTCGCAATTCCGGACGGAAAACCGCTTCACACTTTTCCTGGAATTGCTTCAGCTACCTGATCAGAATCGCCCTGAGATCGTTGACATTCGTGCCGGTCGGGCCGGGTACGAAGAGATCGCCAACCGCGTTGAAGGCCGTCCAGGCATTGTTGCCGGCAAGCATGGCCTTGGCATCGACACCGGCCGAGCGCATGCGCGACACGGTCGAGCCATCGGCGAAGGCGCCGGCATTGTCTTCCGAACCGTCGATGCCATCGGTGTCGGCGGCCAATGCGTGGATGCCTTCGACGCCGTTGATGCCGATAGCAAAGGCGAGCAGGAATTCCGAATTGCGGCCGCCCTTGCCTTTTGCCCGTAGCGTGACGGTTGTCTCGCCGCCCGACAGGACCAACACCGGCTTCGAAAATGGTCGGTTGCGCGTCGCCACTTCACGCGCGATCGCGGCATGGACGCCGCCCACCTCGCGCGCTTCGCCCTCGATGGCATCGGAGAGGATAACGGCCTCGACACCCTGCCGTTTCGCTTCCGCAGCGGCGGCTTCCAGCGATACCCCGGCCGAAGCGATCAGATGCACCTCGTTGCGCGAAAAACGCTCGTCGTCCGGGCTTGGCGCATCGGCGGCCGGCGAATTGATATGCGCCATCACCGAGGCCGGCAGTTTCATGCGATAGGCCGATATCGAGGCCAGCGCGTCGGCGCGACTGCCTGTATCCGGTACGGTTGGGCCGGAGGCGACCATTGCCGGATTATCGCCGGGAATATCGGAGACGATCAGCGACACCACCCTGGCCGGCCATGCGGCCGCTGCCAGCCTGCCGCCCTTGATGGTGGAAAGGTGCTTGCGGATGGTGTTCATCGCCGCGATCGGCGCACCCGAGGCGAGCAGCGCCTCGTTGACGGCGATCTCGTCGGCCAGCGTCAGGCTGCCGGCCGGCGACGGCAACAGCGCCGATCCGCCGCCGGAAATCAGCGCCACCACCAGGTCATCCTCAGTCAGATCCTGGACCTTGGCGAGCAGGCGCCGCGAGGCTTCCAGACCGGCAGCGTCCGGCACCGGATGAGCCGCCTCGATGATCTCAATGCGCTCGCAGGTCGCGCCATAGCCATAGCGGGTGACGACCAGCCCTTCGATAGGGCCGTCCCACGCTTTCTCGAACGCTGCCGCCATCTGCGCCGAGCCTTTGCCCGCGCCGATGACGATGGTGCGGCCCTTCGGCTTGGCCGGCAGATGATCCCGGATGGTTCGTTCCGGGTCGGCGGCGGCGATGGCGGCGTTGAAGATGGAGGTCAGGAATGCCTTGGGATCGAGCACGGTCATTCGGCGTCCCGAGGCAATGCCAGGCCGCGCTTGTCGACGCCCAAATGATCGCATAGCGCATCTACGACGACGCCGTGATCCTCGCGCTCCGGCAGTCCGGAGACGGCGATCACCCCGATGACGCCGGCGCCCTTGACGGTCACCGGAAAGCCACCGCCGGCCAGCACGTAGTCGGCAATATCCAGCCCTTCGCCGATCTTGAAGCTGCGGTCCGGGCGCTGCTGTTCCAACACCATACGATAGGTGCTTCTCAGGAACCGTTTGACCACATTGATCTTGCGCCGCGCCCAGTCGGGATTGGAAGCATTCGAGCCCGGCAGCGCGGCATAGAACAGCGGCCGATCCCACAGCCTGATATCGACAATGATCGGCATGGCCTCGGCCAGTGCCCGCTCACGGATCGCCGCGCCGATCTCGAAGGCGACGGCCTCGTCGAACGCCGGGAAGACCAGCGTCTCTTCCTGTTTCTGGATCAGAGCGATGTCGTCCGCAGCGGCCATTTTTGTTCTCCGAATCGTCACAAATCGTGTGTACGACAAGCTCCGCCCGGTCAAGGTCCCGTCGTCGCGGCCACCTTCTCCCCGAGGGGAGAAGAGATAAAGCGCCGCCGCGATCTCCTCTCACCTCGGGGAGAGGTCGGATTGTCCCGAATTGCCCCTTCGCAATTCGGTTCGCAATCCGGGTGAGGGGGACGCGACGCTCGGTGAAAAACCGCACTCGACTCACCAGCCAATAAAAAACCGACGTCAGCTTGCTTCTGACGTCGGTCATTTAGGTTTTGGGATCGTCGCACCCGATTCTTCCGAAGAAGAACCGAGGTTGGTTCGATCCGACGCAGACCCGTGGGCGGGGGGCTTGGGGTTTACGAGCCGGTGCCGGACCGAACCGTCTCAGGCAACACCGGTAAATTCGTCGGACATTGGGGCATGAGCGCGGATAAAAAAAGGCAGAAATGTGGCGGAACATCACCAATTCCAACACGGCGTTTCCTAAAAGTGACTGGACGTAACGGAAACAGCGCGGCGCGGGGCTCGGTTCGCTGGGCTTGCAATTCAGTCGCGAACACGCCAACTTTGGTTGGCAAAGATTCATTTTGAAGGATCGAGGCATGACCGATGACAGCGGCGGGACGGGGGATGGGGACGCATCCGCGATATTGATCCCGCTGCACGAGGCGCGACGCGAACGTCTCGATCAGCCGGTGCGGTTCGACCGCCGCGAGCTGGACCAGATCCTCAGGCTCTACGGCCGCATGGTCGCCGCCAATGAATGGCGCGACTACGCCATCGATCATCTTGCGGATCGCGCTGTGTTTTCCGTATTTCGCCGCACCAGCGAAGTGCCGCTGTTCCAGATCGTCAAGGATCCGAAACTGGCCCGCAAGCAGGGCGCTTTTGCCGTCATCGCCGCCGGCGGCCGCATCCTGAAGCGCGGCCAGGAACTCGGCCGCGTGCTTGGTGTGTTCGACAGCAAGCTGAAGCTGGTCGAAGCCTGAGCTGGGGAATTAGAGCAGGGGAATTGAAGAACTGGAGAATTGAAGAATTGATGAAAAGGGCACTCGACGCCTGACGCTATCTTCTTCAATTCTTCAATTCTTCAATTCTTCAATTCTTCAATTCTTCAATTCTTCAGTTCCCCCTAAGGCGAAACTTCCGCTCCGGCAGCGATTCGGGATCGGGCGGCAGCGTCGCACCGCCATTCAGCGACAGCTGCATGAACACCGTGTCCAGCCAGCGCCCATGCTTGTAGCCGGAACCTTCAAGGCGTCCCGAATGGCGAAAGCCGAGCTTTTCGTGCAACCGCACCGAGGCGCTTTCGGGACGGCCATCGCCGATCACCGCGATGATCTGGCGAAAGCCCGCCGTCGTCACTGCCTCGATCAGGCTTTGCATCAGCTTGAGCCCGACGCCCTGGCCCTTGGCCTCGGGCGCGACATAGACCGAATCCTCGACGATGAAGCGATAGGCCGGGCGTGGCCGGAAGGCGCCGGCATAGGCGTAGCCGAGAACGGTCCCGTCCTTCTCCGCCACCAGGTAAGGAAAGCCGCCGGCCGTCAGGCTGTCGAATCGAACACCCATCTCCGCACGGCTCGGCGGCTCCAGCTCATAGCTCGCCGTGCCTTGGGTCACCGCATCGGCATAGATGTCCGTGACGCTGTCGAGGTCGGCCACCGTGGCGGGCCGGATCGCAATATTGCTCATTGTTTATGCATGCCGTTTCTCTGCTCGCAATAACAGCAAGGGCAAAGACAAAAGAAAAGGGCGGCCGTTGGGCCGCCCTTCCGGAAGTTGATGGTCCAATGCCGCTTTAGCGGCGGTCGCCCATGAACTGCAGCAGGAACATGAACAGGTTGATGAAGTCGAGATAGAGCGTCAGAGCGCCCATGATCGCCTTGCGGCCGGCGACGTCGGAAGTGTCGCCCTCGAAATACATCTCCTTGATCTTCTGCGTGTCATAGGCGGTCAGGCCCGCGAAGACCAGCACGCCGATCGCCGACACGGCAAAGGACAGCGCCGACGACTGCAGGAAGATATTGATCACCGACGCGATGATGATGCCGAACACGCCCATGATCAGGAACGAGCCCATCGCCGTCAGGTCGCGCTTGGTGGTGTAGCCGAACAGCGACAGCGCACCGAAGGCGGCGGCCGTGGCGAAGAAGGTCTGTGAGATGCTGGCCGTGGTGTAGACCAGGAAGATCGAAGACAGCGACAGGCCGACGAGACCAGCATAGACCCAGAACGTCGTCTGCGCCGCCGAAACGCTCATCGACTGAACGCGGAACGACAGGAACAGCACGGCAGCCAGCGGCGCCAGCATCACCACCCAGCGCAGCGGCGAGCCGAAGATCGCGTAGCCGAAGGAGGTCAGCATCTCGCCGCTTGGCAGCGTCGCGACAGCCGAAGCCGGATCGGTGGTGGTGGCCAGCATGATCGTGCCGATCGCGGCAAGACCAGTGATGAGGAGGCCAAGCCCCATCAGATTGTAGACCCTGATCATATAGGCGCGCAGGCCCTGATCGATGTCGGCACCGACGCTGACGCCGGGCACGGCGCGCGTCTGGTAGTTGCGAATGGGATCAGCCATTGTAGTCCTCTATTGCTTCTGCCCCGTCGGGTGTCAGGTCCTTCCGGACCCAGGCGCCGCTGGCAGGGCTCCAGCATGCCTGTGGCGAAATATGATGGTTATTCGCGTCAAGAACAAGTCCGTAACCGGATGTAACGGTTCGTGAGAGGGCGAAGTGCCGATTCCTCGGCTTTTCGGAGGGCTTTCTTACCAAGATTTAATCCAGGATGCCCACTTCCGGGCCTGTCGTCACAAATTGCGCAGCACCGGTGCTGCCTTGTGGCCGAGCACCCGCCAGGTGCCGGCCAGACCAATGCCGACCGTGATCACCAGCGAAAACAGAATGGTCGCCACTGCCACCTCGGGCATGAAATGCGACGGCAATGTCATGATGCGCGCGACGACGAACCAGGCCGCCGCACTGCCCGCCGCCAGCGCGAAGATGGCGGTGGCCAGTCCGATCAGCATGTATTCGAGCGAGAAGGCCGATATCAGCGTCGTGCGTGTCGCACCCAGCGTCTTCAGCACCACCGCATCATGGATGCGCGCCCGGTTGCCGGCGGCGAGCGCGCCGGCCAGCACCAGCACCGAAGCGATCAGCGCCACGCCGGCCGCGGCCCGGATCGCCGAGCCGAGCTGTCCGACCAGCCGGTTGACGACATCGAGCGCGTCCTTGACCCGCACCGTCGTCACCGCCGGGAAGGCGCGGGTGACGGCGTTGAGGATGCGGGCGTCGTCGGCCGTCGAGGTACTCTTTTCGGTCAGCGTCGCCATCCAGCCATGCGGGGCGCCCGCGAATGTGTTGGGCGAGAACACCATGACGAAATTGATGCCCATCGTCTCCCACTCGACCTGGCGGAAATTGGCGATCCTGGCGGTGACATTGCGTCCGAGCACGTTGACGGTGATGGTATCGCCGAGCTTCAGCCCGATCTCCTTGCCTTCTTGCGCCGAAAACGAAACCAGCGGCTCGCCGCTGTAATCTTCGGGCCACCAACTGCCCTCGGTCAACGTCGCGTTCTGCGGCTGCCTGGTGTCATAGGTCAGGCCGCGGTCGCCCCTCAGCACCCAGGCGCCTTCCGCCGGCACCTTCACCTTGTCGACATCGATACCGTTCAGCGCCATCACCCGGCCGCGCAGCATCGGCACCTTGGCCAGTACGCCCTGCGGCGCCTCCTTGCCGATCAGCGCCGAGAAAGACGCGACATCGGCGCTCTGGATGTCGACGAAGAAGAAGTTCGGCGCCCGTTCCGGCAGGCTGCCGGAGATCTGCCGCCTGAGATTGCCGTCGATCAGCGCCAGCGTCACCAGCAGCGTCAGGCCGAGCCCCAAGGACAGCACCACCGATGGCGTCAGCGCGCCTGGCCGATGGATGTTGCCGATAGCGAGCCTGAGCGCCACGAAGCGCACGCGCGGGCTCTTCCTGGCCGCCCATTGCACCAGTGCGCCGACCACGCGCAGCACCAGGAAGGCGAAGACGGTAGCGCCGACAAAGATCGAGGCGATGCGCTGATCGCCCGAGAACAGAATGGCCAGCGCCGCAAGCAACAGCGCGATACCTATGGCCGCCGCGACATAGGCGGGGCGCGGCAAGCCGCGGCCTTCCAGCCCCATTTCGCGAAACAGCGCGGTTGCCGGCACGTCGCGGGCGCGGCCGAGCGGCAGCAGCGCGAAAGCCAACGTCACCAGCAGGCCGAACAGCGCCGCCATGCCGAGCGCGCCGGGATAGAAGCCGCCTTCGGCCGGCACCGGAATGACGGATTGCAAGGCCGCACTCGCCGCGAACGGCATCAGTGCGCCGAGCACAAGGCCCAGCACGATACCCAATGCGGCAATGATCAGGATCTGCACCAGATACACGGCAAAGACGAAGCCGCCCGAAGCGCCCAGGCTCTTGAAGGTGGCGATGACGCCGCGCTTGCCGTCGAGATAGGCGCGTACTGCGTTGGCGACGCCGACACCGCCGACCACCAGCGCCGTCAGCCCGACCAGGGTCAGGAACTGCGAGAAACGTTCAATGTTGGACGACAGCGCGGGCGCTGCGTTGCTGCGTGTGCGGATCGACCAGCCTGCTTCGGGGAAATCCGTGGCGGCCTGGTCCTGGACGGCCTTCAGCCGCAACTCGTCGGCGTCCGCCGGCAGCCGGATCTTGTAGGCATTCTCGACCAGGCTGCCCGGCTGGATCAGTCCAGTCGCCGCCAGCCCGTCGGTCGAGATCATCAGCCTTGGCGCGAAGCCGAAACCGTCGGACACGGCGTCCGGTTCGGCGACCAGCCTGGCGCGCAGTTCTAAAGTGGCGGTGCCGAGCTTCAGCCGGTCGCCGATCTTGACGTGCAACCGCTCGAACAGAAGATCGGGCGCCGCTGCGCCGAAGACGCCGAACTCTTCGCCGAACAGTTCCTGTTTCGACAGTGCCGGCTCGGTCTCCAGCGTGCCATAGAGCGGATAGGCATGGTCGACCGCCTTGGCCTCGACCAGCGCCTGGTCGGATCCGTCGGCCAGACGCGCCATCGAACGCATGCTGGCGGTCCGGGAAACTGTGCCGAGCCCGTCAAGGAAGCTGCGCTCCGCCTGGCTGGCGTCACGCTGATTGATCTCGAAGCGAAGATCGCCGCCAAGCAGCGTCTGGCCCTGATTGGCGACACCGGCGGTGATCGAACGCGCCACCGAGTTGACGCCGCCGATGGCCGCGACGCCGAGCGCGATGCAAGCGAGGAAGATGAGGAAGCCGGACAGGCCGCCACGCATCTCGCGCAACGAGAAGCGAACCGCGAGCCTCAACGTCCGGGACAGCGGCATCAGGCCGTCACCTTGACGGGGGTAGGTGCCTCGATCCGGCCCGAGCGCATCGATACCTGGCGCGAACAGCGCGCCGCGAGCGCCGGATCATGGGTCACCAGCACCAGCGTCATGCCGCGCTCGGCCGCTTTGGCAAACAGGAGGTCGGCGACCTGCCGCCCGGTCGCCTGGTCGAGATTGCCGGTCGGCTCGTCGGCGATTAGGATGCGCGGCGACGGCGCCAATGCGCGGGCGATCGCCACGCGCTGCTGCTCGCCGCCCGACAATTCGCCGGGATAGTGGGTGACGCGGTCGCTGAGGCCAACCGCCGCCAGCTCGCGCGCCGCTACCGCGAACGGATCGGCATGGCCGGCCAGTTCCAGCGGCACCGCGACATTTTCGAGCGCCGTCATGTTGGGAATGAGATGGAAGGACTGGAACACGATGCCAATGTTTCGGCCACGAAACGAAGCAATCTGGTCTTCGCTTTTGCCGTTGAGCAGCTCGCCGGCGATTCGGACCGTACCCGAATCGACCCTTTCCAGTCCTGCCAGGACCATCAGCAATGTCGACTTGCCGGAACCCGAAGGCCCGACGATGCCGGTCGCCTCCCCGGTCGCCACATCAAGGCTGACACCCTTCAGCACATGCACCGATGAAGCGCCCTCGCCAAGGGTCAGGGATACATCTTTCAGCGCGATGACGGCTTCTGTCAAAATGAAATCGTCCTATAATCTGGGAAGGCTCTGCTTGCCGGAAGCCGTCGACTGAAGAATTCCTAGCTCATATGGGGCCTGCCGCATGTCTTTCAAACGCAGTATTGCCGCAGGCCTCATGGTTTTCCTCGCCATTTGCGGCGCCATGCCGTCAGCGCGTGCCGAGCCGTTCAAAATCGTCGGCTTCGGCGACAGCCTGACGGCGGGCTATGGCCTTGGGCCTGACCAGGGCTTTACCGACAGGCTGCAGGCTGCCCTTCGCGCCAAAGGCCATGATGTGAGCGTCGACAATGCCGGCGTTTCCGGCGACACGACGAGCGGTGGCCTGGCGCGGCTCGACTGGTCGGTGCCCGACGGCACGCAACTGGTCATCCTCGAACTCGGCGCCAACGACATGCTGCGCGGCGTTTCGCCCGACATCACCAGGAAGAACCTCGACGAGATGCTGAGCAAGCTGAAGCAGCGCAAGATTGCCGTGCTTCTGGCCGGCATGCGTGCCGCACCCAATCTCGGCCCCGACTACCAGAATGCGTTCGACGCCATTTTTCCGGACCTGGCGAAGAAATACGACGTCGTGCTCTACCCGTTCTTTCTCGACGGCGTCGCCGGCCAGCCCGGCATGCAACTCGAGGACGGCCTGCATCCGAGCGTTGAAGGCGTCGACCAGATAGTCGAACGCATCCTGCCGACGGTCGAGAAGGTGATCGCGGCAGTGCCGGGCGATTCCTAGCAGATTGGAACTGTTTCCGCGCATGGGGCTTTTAACAGGGACTGTGGCCAACAAACCTCTTGCTCCGTTTGACTATCGATGATTCGCTGGGGATGACAGTTCGATTCGAGGAAGGGAGGCTCTTCATGCCGCGTCTTTTCACCGCCCTCGAAATTCCGCGTGACGCTGCCCTTTCGCTGTCCCTGCTGCGGGGCGGCTTGCCGGGAGCCCGCTGGATCGATGTCGAAAACTACCATCTGACGCTGCGCTTCATCGGCGATGTCCCCGGCCATGTCGCCGACGAGATCGCCAACGCGCTCGACCGCGTCCACCGCCCTTCCTTCTCGCTGGCGCTGTCCGGCGTCGGCGCTTTCGGCCAGAAGAAGCCACATGCGGTGTGGGCAGGCGCTTCCGCCTCGCCCGGTCTGGCCGCCCTTCAGGGCGAGATCGACCGCATCTGCCAGCGGCTCGGCATCCCGGCCGATCCCCGCAAGTTCATGCCGCATGTCACGCTGGCACGCTTACGCAATTCGACCCCGCTGGACGTCGCCCAATATCTGTCGGCGCGCGGCAATTTCTCGACGCTGCCGTTCCGCATCGGCCGTTTCGTGCTGATGTCGTCGCGCGATTCGGTCGGCGGCGGACCTTACATCGTCGAGGAAGCCTGGCCGCTGTCAGGCACGGACGCCCGCGCGTCCAGCCTTGTCACCAGCGCCTCCGACGCCTCGCGGATCATGCGATAGGCGGAAGCGAAGGCTTCTACCTCGTCATGATAAGGATCCGGCACGTCGCGTGCCTTTCCCTGCGCGAACTCCAGGAACAGATGGATGCGGTCCTGCACGGCCGCCGGCGCCAGCGCCTTCAGGTCGGCGACATTCGACCGGTCCATGCCGAGGATCAGGTCGAAACGGTGGAGGTCCTGCGGCGTGACCTTGCGCGCCCTTTGCCCGGAAATGTCGACGCCGTGCCGCACCGCGACCGCGATCGCGCGTCGATCGGGGGCAGAGCCGGCCTCCCAGTCACTGGTTCCCGCTGAATCGAGCAGGATATCCCGGGCCGACCCGCGCTCGGCCCAAACCGCGCGGAAGACACCTTCCGCCAGCGGCGACCGGCAGATATTGCCGAGGCAGACGAAGAGAATGGAGTTTATGGGCTTCGCGCTCATCGATCCGTCGCTATGGTAAGGGTCGTTTTCGAATATCACAGGATATGGACATGGCGAGAGAGAAACTGGGCAGGCAAGCCGCTGAAGCCGCATTGACCGGTCTTGACGGCTGGGCGCTGGCGGAAGACGGCGCTTCCATCAAGCGCACATTCACCTTCGCGAATTTCTCCGAGGCTTTCGCCTTCATGACCCGCGTCGCGCTTGCCGCCGAGACGATGGACCATCATCCCGACTGGTCGAATGTCTACAAGACCGTCGATGTGACGCTGAACACTCACGACGCCGGCGGCGTCACCGCGCTCGATATCGATCTGGCCAAGAAAATGAACCGTTTTGCCGGCGCCTGAGGCCTGGTATCGCCTCGACAAGCCCAAATCGGCACCGGCATCTTGTAGCCGGGGTCGGGTTTCACCACATTTTCCCCCGCGGGCATGCGCCGGATGCGCATGGGCGCTCGCAAGGAGACACTGATGGCGCAACAATCCGGTTTTGATTTCTTCGGCTTTGGCGGCAAGCTGGCAAACGAGAGCGAAGTGCGCGAGAAATTCTGGCGCACAGCCAAGAAGGCCGCGCGGCAGATCCCCTACATGGAAGAGGTCGTGGCCGCCTACTACTGCGCCATGGACAAGAACACCCCGCTGCGCGCCAAAGGCATTCTGCTCGCGGCGCTCGGTTATTTCGTGCTGCCGGTGGATGTCATCCCCGACTTCGTCTTCGGGCTTGGCTTCACCGACGACATCGCCGTGCTCACCGCCGCGATCACCGCCGTCAGTGCCCACATCACAACTGCGCACCGGCAGGCCGCCAGGGACGCCATGGCCGACAAGGGCTGAACTCGCGCACGGAACGCCGTTGAAGCCGGCTTTCTGCGGCAGCGTAAAAAGTCAAACTCTTGCCGCTTTCGTGGCCTCCAAGTCGCCAAAGGGATGTCGCGCCAGCCGCTCGCAAGGCGGCGGCGCGGGAATGGCGGCGGTTTCCTCGGGGTGAGGGTCCTTTTCTCTTCGGAAATTCACCGTTTGGTAACCCAGATTAAATCAAAATGAAGCGACGGGCAGGACGCCAAGCCGGCCTGCCTCCGCACCATTTGGAATACGGGAAAAGCGATGCGCGGATTAATTGCACTAGTTTCGAGCCTGGTCCTGGTGGCCGTGGCAGCGCCGGCGCTGGCGCAGTCGGCGACCAAGATCGGCCAGCACAATGCCTGGGGCACCTACAGTTACCAGGCATCGGGCGGCAAGGTCTGCTATGTCCTGACCGTGCCGACCGACAAGCAGCCGCCTACGCTCGATCATGGCGACATGTTCTTCTTCGTCAGCCAGCGGCCCGGCCAGCAAGTGTCCTACGAGCCGCAGTTCATTGCCGGCTACAATTTCCAGGACGGCTCCAAGGCCACCGTGACCATCGATAAGAAGACGTTTTCGATGTTCACCCGCGGCAAATCGGCCTGGGTCGAGAATGCCGCCGAGGAGCCGGTGCTGATCGCCGCCATGAAGACCGGCACCGACATGAAGGTGACGGCGAAGTCCGGCCGCGGCAATCCCACCTCCTATGTCTTCTCGCTGAAAGGTATTTCGGCGGCGCTGACGTCGATTGCCAAGTGCAAATAGGCAAGGAGTGCAGGCACGCACTTCGTTTTGAATGAAAGGCCGGGCCGCGAAGCCCGGCCTTTTGCTTTCAGCCTTGCGCCGATCCCGGCCCGGCCTCCGCCCGCCGCCGCCGGATCGCCTCGGCGATGAAAATACGCGACAGCGCGTGGTAGAGCGGTTCGTGCGAGATCATCCGCGCCGTACCGTAGCCCAGCATCGAGGCCAGCATCAGCGCGATGACATTGTCGTGATTGCCGGTCATCTCCAGGATGATGACGAAGGCCGTCATCGGCGCCTGCACCACCCCGGCGAAATAGCCGGCCATGCCGAGCAGTGCCGCAGCCCCCGTGCTGGCGCCGAAGAGGAGGCCGAGCGAACTGCCGATGCCGGCGCCGACCGCCAGCGAGGGCGCGAAGATGCCGCCCGGAATGCCCGAGATCATCGACAGCAGTCCCGCCAGGAACTTTTCGGCAAAGAAGAACCACGGCAGCGGCGTGCCTTCGACGGCGCCGCGCGCCTGCATGTAGCCGGTGCCAAAGGTCAGCCCGCCCGAGGCGATGCCGATCACTGCAACCAGCAGCCCGCAGACGGCCGCGACCAGCAAGGCGCGCCGCAAAGGCTGGCCTGTGTTCCAGCGCCGGATCCGGCGTGTCGCCTTCAACGCCAGCAGCGAAAACAGCGCGCCGAGCCCGCCGCCGATGACGCCGCAGGCGATCACCAGCGGCCACTCGGCGGCAAACGAGATGGTGTCTTTGGCGACCCCGAAATAGGTGTAGTTACCGAGCAGGCCGAGCGAGGCGAGGCCGGCCAGGATCACCGCCGTCAGCACCAGCCCGTTGGTACGCGCCTCGTAGGTACGGCCCATCTCCTCGATGGCGAAGACGATGCCGGCCAGCGGCGTGTTGAAGGCGGCGGCGATACCGGCGGCCGACCCGGCCAGGATCAGGCCCCGCGCCTGCACCATGCCGCCCCAGCGCGCCGCCTGCAGCATCAGCGACGCGCCGACCTGCACGGTCGGACCCTCGCGGCCGATCGAGGCGCCGCAGAACAGGCCGACGATGGTGAGCATGATTTTGCCGACCACCAGCTTGAGGGACAGGATATGACTTCGGTCCTCGTCGTCGCGAAGATGGCGGGCGGCGATCGCCTGCGGAATGCCGCTGCCTTGCGAGCCGGGAAAGAAGGTGTGGGCAAGCCAGGCGCACAGCACGAAACCCAACGGCGTAACGGCAAGCGGCAGATAGAAACGCCAGCCGCCTGCGTCTCCTGTCATCAGGTGAAACAGTTCCTGCGCCCTGTCCGCCAGCACCGCGAACAGCACGCTGATCACACCGATGCCAAGCGCCCCGGCCCAGAACACCAGGCGCGGCTGCCACACCCGCCGTGAGCCCCACATCGCGCGCGAACGCCGCAGCATGGGATATCTTCGCGATGTGCCGGCCATGTCTGTCCTCGAGCGGGGAGTATCGAGCCCTAACACGTGCAGGCCAGAGGTTAAACCGGCACAACCCATGACTCTGCCCTCAACCTGTGCTATGCGCCGCGCTTCCTTTCCGGCACGATGCGTGAAATCGGCCGCAAACCGCTTATATCAGTGCAACCATGACCCTTTCATTCGATCTCACCACTGACGGCGCCCGCGACGCGTTGCGCGCCCGCGCGGCACAGCCCGAAAAGCCGTCGCTGATCGGCCTGACGCGGGTCGAACTCGCCGAGGCTCTGGTTGCATCAGGCACTGTGCCCGAGCGCCAGGCGAAAATGCGCGCCCAGCAGCTTTGGCACTGGATGTATGTGCGCGGCGTCTCCGATTTCGCCGGCATGTTCAACATTTCCAAGGATCTGCGCGCCGAGCTGGACAAGCATTTTACCGTCGCCAGGCCTGAAATCGTCGAGGAGCAGATCTCCGCCGACGGCACCCGAAAATGGCTGTTCCGCTTTCCGCCGCGCGGCGCCGGCCGGCCGGTCGAGATCGAGACGGTCTACATTCCCGAAGAGGGTCGCGGCACGCTGTGCATCTCCTCGCAGGTGGGCTGCACGCTGACCTGCTCGTTCTGCCATACCGGCACGCAGAAGCTGGTGCGCAATCTGACGGCTGAGGAGATCCTCGCCCAGCTGCTCACCGCCCGCGACCGGCTCGGCGATTTTCCCGACCGCGACACGCCCGACGGCGCCATCGTGCCGGCCGAGGGCCGCAAAGTGTCCAACATCGTCATGATGGGCATGGGCGAACCGCTTTACAATTTCGAAGCGGTCAAGAAGGCGCTGCTGATCGCTTCCGACGGTGACGGCCTTTCCTTGTCGAAGCGCCGCATCACGCTATCGACCTCCGGCGTCGTGCCGGAAATCTTCCGCACCGGCGAGGAGATCGGCGTCATGCTGGCGATCTCGCTGCATGCCACCAATGACGATCTGCGCGACCTGCTTGTGCCGATCAACAAGAAGTATCCGCTGAAGGAGCTGATCGCCGCCTGCCGCGCCTATCCCGGCTTGTCGAACGCCAGGCGCATCACCTTCGAATATGTGATGCTGAAGGACGTCAACGATTCCATCGAGGATGCCAAGGGCCTGATCAAGCTGCTCAAGGGCATTCCGGCCAAGATCAATTTGATCCCGTTCAACCCGTGGCCGGGCACCAACTACCAGTGCTCGGACTGGGAGACGATCGAGAAATTCGCCGATTACATCAACAATGCCGGCTATGCCTCGCCGATCCGCACGCCGCGCGGCCGCGACATCCTCGCCGCCTGCGGCCAGCTCAAATCCGACTCCGAGCGCATGCGCAAGGTCGACCGGCTGGCGCTGGAAGCGATGATGATAGCGGGGCACGGCGAGGCGTGAGCCGCCCCGTCGCCTGGCTAAGACGCTTCGCCATCATGGCGGTCGGCTATGTCGCCGCGGTGCTGACTTCGATCCTGGTGCCGGTGCTGCTGATCGCTCTTCTGGAAGGCATCGAGGACGGCAACTGGTCCATCATTTTCGCCTTCGACTGGCTGGGCTCGTTCCCGCTCGCCGTGTTGACCGTGATGGTCGGCGCGCTGTTGATCGTCGGTCCGGCGCTCTTCGTCGCCGAACGGTTTTCGCTGCGGGGATGGTTCTACTTCGCCGCCACGGGTGCGATCACGTCCATCGCCTTTGGCGTATCCATGCCGCGCTCGGCCAGCAGCTTTGTTTTCAATCCGGGCTTTCTGGGTTTTCTCGCCACCGCCGGCATCGCCGCCGGTTCGGTCTACTGGCTTCTGGCTGGACGCAGATCCGGCACGCGACAGACTCTGGGCCGGGATTGATGGCGCGTCTCGTCGGCTATCTCATCCGTTTCACCGTCATCCTGTTCGGCTATGCCGTCGCCTCGCTGGCGGCGAGCGCCTTCCTCAATATCCTGTTGCTGGCATCGCTCGGCTACACGCCGGAGCATGCGCATCCGACGGCGACGGCTTCCCTGTATTTCTCAATTCCCTTCGCCGCCCTGTTCGTCGCCTATTTCGCCCTGATGCCGGCCTCTGTCGTCATCCTGCTTGCCGAAATCCTCGGCCGGCGCGACTGGCTGTTCTATGCGCTGGCGGGCGCGGTGGTTGCCGGTGTTTTCCTCGGGCTTGCCGACCACAGCGGTGACACCGCCTTCGCCGTCAGGGACACCAGCGCCATCATGGCCGTGATCGGCAGCGGCATGGTCGGTGGTATCTTTTACTGGCTCAGCGCCGGGCGCTGGGCCGCAAGCTGGTGGCAAGGCGAACCAGGATCAAAAGAGGATGGCCAGACAGGATGACGGCGCCTACTTCGCCTGGGCCGTCAGGATCTTGAGGGCGAAGGCGGAGAACACGCCGGCGAAGAGATAGTCGACCACCCGCGTGACGCGCGGGCTGGCCTTCATCGCCGCCGAAAACTTTTCCGCCGCCAGCACCATCGGCACCGTCACCGGCACCGACAGCACGATGAACATCAGCCCAAGGAAAAACAGCTTTCCCGGTGCGTTCGGATCATGCGCGGAGACGAACTGCGGCAGGAAGGTCATGAAGAACAGGATGATCTTCGGATTGAGCAGATTGACGCCAAGGCCCGCCGCCCAGCTGCGCAACAGCGAAATCTCGGGGCCTGTCTTCTTCTCCGGCGAAAAGGCCGAGCCCCTGGTGATTGCCTGCCAGGCCAGGAAGACGAGATAGCCCGCGCCGAAGATCTTCAGCACGAAGAAAGCCATCGGCGAGGCGACGATCAGCGCCGAGACACCGACAACCACCAGCGTGGTGTGGATCAGCGTGCCGCACAGCGCGCCGGCCATCGAGGCAAAGCCGGTGGCACGGCCCTGGTTGAGCGTGCGCGAGACGAACAGCGTCATGTCCGGACCCGGCGTGATCGCCAGGATGACCGTGGCAATGGCGAACTGGATCAGCGTGGCGGTGTCTGGAATGAACGACATGAGCGGCCCCAGGGAATTGGGAGGCCTATACAGGATGCGCCATGACGATGCCAGACACAGCAGCCACCCGATGTCGATCCAGCAGGCGTCCGCAAGGCATTCGCTGGACGGCCGGCCGCGGCGTCCTATGCCTGCCTGCTCAGCCGCATCCTCGCCGGCTCCTCCGCGACGAGTTGATCGTTGCTAACATCGGCGTCCCCGGTGATCTGGTCGATCGGCTTGGGCCGGCCGAGGAAATAGCCTTGCGCCTCGTTGCAGCCTTCGACCTGCAGGATGGTGAGCTGGACATGCGTCTCGACGCCTTCGGCAAGCACCGGAATGTCGAGGCTGCGGCCCAGCGTCAGCACCGCCCGGATGATGGCCTTGGCCTGCGGGCTTCGCTCGACGTCAGCCATGAACGAGCGGTCGAGTTTGATCTTGTCGAAGGGAAACGAGCGCAGCGTATCGAGCGATGAATAGCCGGTGCCGAAATCGTCGATCGCGATCGTCACCCCCAGCGCCTTGATCTGGCGCAGGACATGCAGCGTGCGCACCTTGTCGGCGACGATCGTCGATTCGGTGAGCTCCAGCTCCAACCGTTTCGGCGACAGCCCGGTCTCGATCAGGATTTGATGGATGAGCTTGGCGAGATCGGCATGGGCGAACTGTACCGGTGACAGATTGACCGCGATCTTGTGGCCATTGCCCCACGAGGCCGCCTGGCGGCACGCGGTCCGCAGCACCCATTCGCCGATCGCCATGATCGAGCCGTTCTCTTCGGCAATCGGGATGAATTCAGCGGGCGGAATCATGCCGTGCACGGGATGGGTCCAGCGCAGCAGCGCCTCGTAGCCGCAGGTGGCGCCGGTCGGGACCGAGGTCTGCACCTGATAGTGAAGCGAAAGCTCGCCGCGGTCGATCGCCTGGCGAAGGTCGGTGGCCAAGGCACGGCGCGCCCGCGCCGTCTCGTCCATGGCGGATTCGTAGAAGCAGACGGCTCGCGTGACGTCGTTCTTCGCCCGGTACATGGCAAGATCGGCATTGCTGACCAGCCGCTCGCGGTCGGCCCCGTCGCGCGGATAGACGGCGACGCCGATGCTGGCGCCCGCGGCGATCTCGAAATCGTCGAGCCGCAACGGTTCGAACAGGGATTTCTCCAGCCGCGAGACCAGCCCGAGAAGGTCCTTCTGATCCTTGAAGCGCTTGATCGCGGCGAACTCGTCACCGCCGAGCCGGGCGACGAATTCGCCCTCGCCGATGAGTTTAGACAGCCTGCGGGCGACGATCTTGAGCGCCTGGTCGCCGGCCGCGTGGCCCCTGAGGTCGTTGATCTCCTTGAAGCGGTCGAGATCGATGACGATGACCGCCGTCATTGTGTCCTCGCCCTCGCATGCCCGGTCGATCTCATGGTCGAGGCGGTCGTTGAAGGAGACCCGGTTGGGAAGGCCGGTAAGGGCGTCGTTGAGGGCGAGATGCTGAAGCCGCTCGAAACTCTCCAGACGGCCACGCTCATCGATCAGATAGCTGGCGAAGCCGGTGGCCGCGACGATCAGGCCGACCACGGCGACGGCGACCGCCATTGCCACCAGAATATCGGGATTGGTGCCTGTGCTGATGAAGGACAGCGGCGTCACCGCCACCGCGGCCATAGCCGTGAAATGCAGGCCGACGATCGCCAGCACCAGCAGCCCGATAGCGAGATAATGCGACCAGCGGTATGGCCGGCGCACGGCATGGCCGACGGCCAAGGCGGAGAACACCGCCGAGATGACCAGTGAGGCCACGACATAGGAGCCGTCCCATTCGACGATGCCGGCAACGTGATAAGCCATCATGCCGGTGTAGTGCATGGCCGAGATCGCCAGGCCGACGACGATGCCGCCCCATTCCGGAGCCAGGCGCCGGCTCTTGCCGGATGCGAGGGTGAAGCCCAGCCCGGTGCCGACGATGGCGATGACGAGGGATGCCATGGTCAGGACCGGATCGAAGGTGATCGGCGCGCCGGGCTGGTAGGCCAGCATGGCGATGAAATGGGTGCACCAGATCGACGAGCCGGCGGCAACCGCGGTCAGGAACAGCCAGCCCTTCATCTGCACGCCGGCGGTTTTCCTCGAACGGTCGAAGAGGCCGATCGTTACCCAGCAGCCGGTGACGCACATCAGCGCCGCCAGCAGGACAAGCCACAGATTATGCTCCATGGCGATGCATGATATAACGCGCATCAAGAACGGCCCGAGTCCGAGGACACCCACGATAAAGCAGGCAAGAAGCCGCCAGGAACATGGTCAAGGCGGCTTTGTCGTAAGTGTTAGCGGCACGGCGTGAAAACTTGATTAAGTCCCTCCAGCAAATGCAGCCTTTGATTGCAGCAGATTGTTTTCGCTGCCGGCCGCCCCCGGCCATGCGCTGGACCAGAAGCCGTGCATGCACGCGTGCTTGCTCGCTCTGCCGTTCCTGCTAAAAGGCGCTGCGACAATCCGTGACGCCCAGGCTGGGGCGTCCGCCATCGACGGAGTAGAAATGTCCAAGGCCAAAGACGTCAAAAAAGTCGTGCTTGCCTATTCAGGCGGTCTCGACACATCCATCATCCTGAAATGGCTGCAGACTGAACTCGGCGCCGAAGTCGTGACTTTCACCGCCGATCTCGGCCAGGGCGGCGAACTCGAGCCGGCCCGTCGCAAGGCCGAGATGATGGGCATCAAGGACATCCGCGTCGTCGACGTGCGCGAGGAATTCGTGTCCGACTTCGTCTTCCCGATGTTCCGCGCCAACACCGTCTATGAAGGCACCTATCTGCTTGGCACCTCGATCGCGCGGCCGCTGATCTCCAAGCATCTGGTCGATATAGCGCGGGAAACCGGCGCCGACGCGATCGCGCATGGCGCCACCGGCAAGGGCAACGATCAGGTTCGCTTCGAGCTTTCGGCTTACGCATTGAACCCCGACATCAAGGTCATCGCGCCGTGGCGCGACTGGTCATTCAAGTCGCGCACCGACCTGATGAATTTCGCCGAGCAGCACCAGATCCCGGTGCCGAAGGACAAGAAGGGCGACGCACCGTTCTCGGTCGACGCCAACCTTTTGCATTCGTCCTCCGAGGGCAAGGTGCTGGAAGACCCGTGGGTGGAGCCGCCCGAATTCGTCCACCAGCGCACCGTTTCGCCGATGGACGCACCTGATACCGTCACCGAGATCGAGATCGAGTTCCTGAAGGGCGATCCGATCGCGCTGAACGGCAAGAAGCTGTCGCCGGCGACCATGCTGGCGGCACTCAACGATCTTGGCCGCGACAATGGCATCGGCCGGCTCGACCTGGTCGAGAACCGCTTCGTCGGCATGAAATCGCGTGGCGTCTACGAAACACCAGGCGGCACGATCCTGATTGCCGCCCACCGCGCCATCGAATCGATCACGCTCGACCGTGGGGCCGCCCATCTCAAGGACGAGTTCATGCCGCGTTACGCTGAGCTGATCTACAACGGCTTCTGGTTCGCGCCCGAACGGCTGATGCTGCAGGCGATGATCGACAAGAGCCAGGAAGAGGTCGAGGGCACGGTGCGCCTCAAGCTCTACAAGGGCAACGTCATGGTCACCGGCCGCAAGTCGAAGAAGACGCTCTATTCGGATGCGCTGGTCACCTTCGAGGACGACCGCGGCGCCTACGACCAGAAGGACGCCGCCGGCTTCATCCGTCTCAATGCGCTGCGGCTGAGGACGCTGGCCGCGCGCAACCGCGCCAAGTAGGGCGGATGCGCGGTTTCGGTCGCTGCCTGGCGCCGCTGGTTGTTCTGGCGACGCCGGCGGCCGGCCAGGAGTTCGACCCCGCCTCTCTCGACCTTCCCGCGCTGATCGAGTGCAGGGCGGACGTTCCGACCTACAACGACTTTGCCCTGTGGCTGTCCAGCGCACCGGGAGCGGTTGAAACGCTTGGCTGGAAGGAAGTTGACTCGGGCAATCCGTTTCTCAGCCAATACGAACTGCCGGCCAAGATCCGCGTGTTCAACCGCGAGACGGGATCGATCGTGTTTACCGCTGCGGGGCCGATGGCCGTGCTCGACGGTGTTGCCGCGCCGGAGCTTGCCAAAGAACTCAACGTCGTCGCCGTTTATTCCACGCCGCAAAAATTCCTTGGCGAGAAGGTCGTTGTCCACAGCACCGAAGAGTCGGAAGGATTGACCTTCTCCACGGACGTCAAGCTTAACGTCTCGACCGTCGAGTCCCACCCCGGCAAGACCCTGGCCGGCTGCTCCTACACGCTCGAAACCAAATAAAAACCCGGCATTCGCGCCGGGTTTTCGATCAAGTCAGAAATGGCCGGGGCCCTTCTGCCCGGTGCATGGTCCGTCAATCGCCGTCGATCGCCGTGGCGATGCGGGCGATGGCCTGCTGATAGACGCTCGCGGAATTCCAGCCGGCAATCGCGCCCATATTCGCACTCGCGCTCGCGCCCGCCCGCCAGCCATGGCCCTTGAGGAAGTTGGCGGTGGAAGCCAGCGCCGTGCCCTTGTCGCGCAGGTTTCCGCCGCCGACGCCATATTTCAGGACGTTTCCTGGCAGGAACTGCGTGTGTCCGATCTCGCCATGCGCGGCGCCAACCGACGAGGCTGACAGCACCCCGCGATCAACCAGCTTCAGGGCTGCGATGGCATGCGGGTAGAAGAACCCCGGGCGGCGGCAATCATAGGCAAGCGTCAAAATGGCAGAGACGGTGTTCTGGTTGCCCATGGCCGAACCGAAGCCGGTTTCCATACCCCAGATGGCGAGCAACACGCCCGGCGACACGCCGTAATTCGCTTCGATCTTGGCGAACAGCGCCGCATTCGACTTTTTCAGCGACCGGCCCTTGGAAATAATCGCCGCGCCGCCGCGCCGCCGCATGAAATCGTCCACCGAGCCGCTGAAAGCCTTGTGAATGCCGCGGTCGACGGAGATCGTCTTGGTCGCGTAGTTCGCCCCGGCCAGAGCGGCCAGCCCCTTGGCGCCTACACCTTCCGACCTGGCCTGCGCGGCAAAATCCTGCTTCCAGGCCTCGAAGCCGGCGCCGGTCTTGCCGCAGCTGGCCGCTGCCTGTGCGCCCGTCGCCAGCGCAAGCACCGCCACCACGGCCGCTGCAAACATCTTTCCCTTGGCAAGAATTGCCATGTTGATCTCCTGGTTGCCTGAATCACGTCCCAATTGCGAACTTGCCAGCGAAACGCGCACTTGTCACTGTCACCGCTGCAATGCTGGCGAATGCCGTGGAATTTGCCTAGGATCAAGTGATTATTGTGGCAGGGGGGCTGCATGCAAGACGTTGATGTCGTCATCATCGGTGCCGGCTCGGCGGGTCTTGCCGCCGCCAGAACCCTGCAGGCCGCGGGGCTTTCCTTCACGCTGCTCGAAGCGATGGACCGAATCGGCGGGCGAGCCTGGACCAGCGACCAGCATTTCGGCGTGCCTTTCGACATCGGCTGCGCCTGGCTGCATGCCGCCGACCGCAATCCCTATTTTCCCGAAGCCCAGGCGGCAGGCTGGACGTTGCATCATCACGACATGAACGTCGATCATCTCTACTACCGCGAGCGCAAGGCGAGCGAAGCGGAAGAAGCCGACATGAAGGCCGCCGACGCAAAGCTGTTCGAACTGCTGGCCAGGCATGAAGTGAAAGACGGAGATGACGATCGTCTTTCGGCGCTTTTGGCAAAAGGCCATGCACCGCGCGCCGCCGCCACCTTCGCCGGGCCGATGGATTTCGGTGCCGACGAGGACGAAATCTCGATCCTGGACTTCCAGGCCGCGGCCGATCTCGACCCGAACTACTTCAGCAAGGAGGGCCTTGGCGCGCTGGTGGCGCGTTTCGGCGCCGGCGTGCCGGTCGAACTGTCGACGCCGGTGCGCAAGATCCTGTGGGACGTGCCCGGCGTCGCCTGCGTCACCGATCGCGGCACCGTCCGCGCCAAAGCGGTGATCGTGACCGCTTCGCCGGCGGTGCTCGCCTTCGAGGAGATCGCGTTCTCGCCGGCCCTGCCCGACACGCATTTCGGCGCCTTCTTCGACCTGCCGATGGGCATGCTGACCAAATTGCCAGTCGAAATATCGGGCACAAGGCTCGGGCTGCAGCCCTTCGACGACCTGCTGATCGAACGGATGGCCAGGCACGACATCTACTTCCTCTGCTTCCCGTTCGACCTTGACTTGATGGTCGGCTTCGTCGGCGGCGATTTCGCCTGGGAAATGTCGGCGGCCGGCGAGGCGGCCGGCATCGACTTCGTCGTCGACCGGCTGTGCGGCATCTTCGGCGGCGATACGCGCAAGCATGTCGGACGCGCCATGATGACCAATTGGGGCGGCGAGCGCTTCGTGCGCGGCGCATATGCCGCGGCCCGCCCCGGCCGTTCACTGGCGCGCGCCGCACTCATGCAGCCGGTGGCCGACAAGATCTTCTTCGCCGGCGAGCATCTGGCCGGCTCGCTGGTCCAGACCTGCGGCGGCGCACGGCTGTCGGGCGAGGCGGTGGCAAGGCAGGTTGTCGCCCAGCTTGCGGCCAAATAGCTTCAGGTAATGTGGAACACCGCGCGGCTGTTCGCGTTGGGCACGGGCCGCCGTGAACATTTGTGTCACCTCCGGTGAATTGAGACCAACATGAAACTCTTCGACTGCCCGCATTGCGGCCATCGCATCTATTTCGAGAACGCCCAGTGCCTGAACTGCGGGAACCCCGTGCTCTACGATCCCGAGCACGCCTGTTTTGCGCTGGCGGGCGTCGATGGCGTCTTCCAGTGCACCAACGCCGATGAATGCGCCTGCAACTGGATGGCGGAACCGGGTCACGCTTTTTGCCGCGCTTGCGTGCTGAACCAGCTGATCCCGGATCTCTCCGTCGACGGCAACCGCCGCCGCTGGATCCGTGTCGAAGCGGCGAAGAAGCGCGCCATCTACTCGCTGCTGGCCTTCGGGCTGCCGGTGGCGCCCAAGCAGAACCCGGCCGACGAGATCGGCCTGGCATTCGACTTCCTCGCCGATCCGATCGGCGGCGGCCCCGGCGGCGAGCGGATTCTTACCGGCCACGACAATGGTTTGATCACGCTCAATGTCGCCGAGGCGGATTCGGCCGAGCGCGAGAAGCGGCGCGTCGAGATGGGCGAGAACTACCGCACCTTGCTCGGCCATTTCCGTCACGAGCTCGGGCACTATTACTGGGACCGCCTCATCCGCGACGATCCGCACAGGCTCGAAGCTTTCCGCGCACTGTTCGGCGACGACCGCGCCGATTACGAACAGGCGCTGAAGGCCTATTATGCCAATGGTGCGCCGCCCGACTGGCAGCAAGGCCACATCTCGGCCTATGCGACCTCGCATCCATGGGAGGACTGGGCCGAGACCTGGGCTCATCACCTGCACATCACCGACACGCTGGAAATGGTGCACGCGCTGAACTTTCCGCTCGGCCGGCTGGAGACGGTGGAGGCCAACGACTTGCCGCGCGGCGACACAGGCGGCGGGTTGCAGGCCGCACCCTCGGAGCCGGCGACCGCGCCCGAGCCTTTCGAAAAGATCCTTCCCCGCTGGCTGGTGCTGTCGGAAGCCTCCAATTCGATCAACCGCTGCATGGGCCTGCCCGACCTCTACCCCTTTGTCATTTCGGACGTCACGGCACGGAAATTGGAATTCGTTCACGAACTTCTGACCGATTTGCCTGGAGAACACGGAACAAATCGTGAGTTGGCGCAGGCGCTTTAGCGGGAACGCATGAGCTGCTGCCCCGTTTTCGCTGGCGAGGGACCATGAAAACGGAGAGAAACCATGAAATCCCTGTTGTTTCCTGCGGTAGCCGGAATGCTGACCGTGATGTCAGGCGCCGCGTTTGCCGATACCGCCGTCTCAGCCGTCACCGATCTTAACGTGCGCGCCGGACCCGGCCCGCAATATCCCGTGATCGGCGTGCTCGCCGCCGGCCAGTCGGCAACGCTCAATGGCTGCATCGAAAACAGCAAATGGTGCACCATAGCCGAGGCCGGCGGCCAGGGCTGGGTCTATTCCGACTATGTCACGGCCGATATCGGCGGCAGCCGCGTGGTGCTGACGGAACGGCGCTCCAGCGTTGCTGTCGTCTCGCCGCCGGAGGACATCGGCAACTACTCGACCGATTATACCGGCGCGATCATCGCCAGCGATCCGGTCGTGGATGACTTCCCCCCGCCTCCGGCTGAAGTCCGCACCTATGTCGACACGCATCGCCTCGATCCCATCTATCTCGAAGGCGAAGTAGTAACCGGCGCGACCCTGCCCGACACCGTCGAGCTGCGCGAGATTCCGGACTACAACTACCGCTATGTCTATGTGAACGGCCAGCGGGCGCTGATCGATCCGCAGACCCGGCGCATCATGTACGTCGTTCGCTGACGACAATTGGCACAAGCGGCCGCTGCGACAGCAGCGGCCGCCAGCAGGCGGCGCTGCCGCGCGTCGCCTCTCCTGCGTCGACGCTGCTCTGAGCGTTGTCCTTTGCGGAAAACGATTCCGATTTTCCAGGCATCGGTTAGTCAATAGGCGATGACTTTGGCAAAGGAGCCCGCGTGACCATCGATCCGGCCGCCTTCGAGCGTTACAGGCATTCGCCGAACGTCCGGACGACCTTGCCGCGCCTGTTGTTCGGAACGGGGATCGTCGTCCTTTTTTGGGCAGCAACCACTGTGGCCGTGCTGGTCGGCGGCACCTATGCCTTCATCGCCTGGCAGGCGACCCCATCATCCGGCATTCAGGGCTTCCTCGCTTCGCCCCTCGGCATCCTCACCGCGCTCGTCTCGTTCGCCGGCATCTGGATCGGCCTGTGGGTCGCGATGCGCTGGGTGCATGGCGAGAAGCTGTCGGCGCTGCTCGGCAACAGCCGACGAGTTTCATGGTCCGGCTTCCTCAAAGGGCTGATCGCGGTGCTGATCACGTCGTTCATATCCGAGGTCCTGCTCTATCTGCTACAGCCGCAGATCACGCGTGGCCCGATCGGCCTGTCGTCCTGGCTGCTGTTTGCGATCCCGATCGCCGCGCTCACTTTGCTGCAGACATCCTCTGAAGAGGTGCTGTTTCGCGGCTATCTGCTGCGCGGTCTCGCCAACCGGTTCACGAGCCCGTTCGTCTGGGCCCTGCCGCCGGCCCTGCTGTTCACCTCGCTGCATTGGAGCGCGAGTTCGTCACCAGCCATCAATGCTTGCGTGCTGGCGTCGATCGCCGCTTTCGCGCTGCTGCTGACGCTTATCGTCTACGCAACCGGCAATCTCGGCGCCGCCCTGGGTGCTCATCTCGGCAACAACCTGACCGGGTTTCTCTTGATCTCGCATCAGGAAAGCTACAATTCCTTCGCCCTGTTCAACGCCAGGCCGCTCGAAGGGCCGGGCTGGGCGACGTCGGATGCAGTCCTCATCGCCTTCATCGGCATCGCCTGCAGCCTGCTGACCATCGTACTGCTTTTGCATCAGCGTTCGCCGCTCAGGGTTGCCGCCGAATTTCCTTAGTCGAGCCGGGATATGCGTCTAGGCTGCTGCGGACTGTGAACTATTCTTCACATATGGATTGACACATCAAGCCTGTGAACTATAGTTCACAGATGGTCGAGGTTCGCCAAACCACCGACTTTCGCGACTGGCTCAACAGCCTGAGGGATAAGCGGGCCGCAGAAAAGATCGCGATCCGCATCGCCCGCGTCCAGTCCGGTCTCATCGGAGACGTGAAGTATTTCGATGGCATCGGCGAACTTCGGTTGGACGTTGGCCCTGGATACCGCCTCTATTTCATCAAGCGCGGCAACGAAATCATTATCCTGCTTTGCGGCGGCGACAAGTCCAGCCAGGGCCGCGACATCAAAAAGGCCATTCAGATGGCCAGGGAGCTATGATCATGGCAATCGAAACCGTTCCGTTTGATCCCGCCGAGCATCTTGGCAGCGCCGAAGGGCAGGCCGAGCTGCTGGCCGACGCCTTTGCGACCGGCGACCCTGGCTATATAGCAAACGCGCTCGGCATTGTTGCTCGTGCGCGCGGCATGACCGCTGTTGCAAAGGAAGCAGGCGTCACTCGTGAAGCTCTTTACAAAGCACTGAGGCCAGACGGTGACCCGCGCCTTTCGACGCTACTGGGTGTCACAAAGGCGCTCGGGGTGAAGATCACAGCCGAGCCGTCTAGTTAATCAGGGTTTCCAAAGACCCCTCGCGCGCAGAATTGTTTGCCCAATTCGCATGCCGGCAACCACTGCCGTGGCTGCCGCACGCCCTGCAATCCGGCCTTGTCTTGACTCCGCGTCCGATTTCCTGTCTACACGCCCCGAATTCCGCGACGAGTATCCCTCCGAGCAAGCCGACCAGGACGCCGAAACCTCTTTGAGGTGAAGTGCTGTAAATCGATCCTGGAGGCCAACACCCGGCAGCGCTGAGCGCCCCCGGGTGCTTTTTGGTTTTGGCTTTTGGTTGGACACTGGGCGCGAACGCATTACCTCTCGGGCATCATCCGGATGCCAGGGAAAAGGAAAACGAATGTTTGAATCGCTACAGGAACGTCTTGGTTCGATCCTGAACGGCCTGACCGGCCGCGGCGCGCTGTCGGAGGCTGATGTCTCGGCGGCGCTGCGCGAGGTGCGCCGTGCGCTGCTCGAAGCAGACGTGGCGCTGGAAGTGGTGCGCTCCTTCACCGACAAGGTGCGCGAGAAGGCCGTCGGCGCTGCCGTGGTCAAGTCGATCAAGCCCGGCCAGATGGTCGTCAAGATCGTCCATGACGAACTGGTCGAGATGCTCGGTGCCGAAGGCGTCGCCATCGATCTCAATGCCCCGGCGCCGATCGTCATCATGATGGTCGGCCTGCAGGGTTCGGGCAAGACGACCACTTCGGCCAAGATCGCCAAACGTCTTTCCGAGCGTCAGAACAAGAAGGTCCTGATGGCCTCGCTCGACACGCGGCGCCCCGCCGCGCAGGAGCAGCTTCGCCAGCTCGGCGAACAGGTCAAGGTTGCCACGCTGCCGATCATCGACGGCCAGTCGCCGGTCGACATCGCCCGCCGCGCCGTGCAGGCGGCCAAGCTCGGCGGCCACGACATCGTCATCCTCGACACCGCCGGCCGCACCCATATCGACGAGCCGCTGATGGTCGAGATGGCCGACATCAAGAAGGTGTCGAGCCCGCACGAAATCCTGCTGGTCGCCGATTCGCTGACCGGCCAGGACGCCGTCAACCTGGCCAAGAGCTTCGACGAGCGCGTCGGCATCACCGGCCTCGTCCTGACCCGCATGGACGGCGATGGCCGTGGCGGTGCGGCTCTTTCGATGCGCGCCGTCACCGGCAAGCCGATCAAGCTGATCGGCACTGGCGAAAAGATGGACGGGCTGGAGGAATTCCACCCCAAACGCATCGCCGACCGCATCCTCGGCATGGGCGACATTGTCTCGCTCGTCGAAAAGGCCGCCGAGAACATCGACGCCGAACAGGCGGCGGCGATGGCCAAGAAGATGCAGTCCGGCAAGTTCGACCTGAACGATCTCGCCGGCCAGCTTCAGCAGATGTCGAAGATGGGCGGCATGGGCGGCATCATGGGCATGATGCCCGGCATGGGCAAGATGAAGGACCAGATGGCCGCCGCCGGTCTCGACGACAAGATGTTCGGCCGCCAGCTCGCCATCATCTCGTCGATGACCAAGGCCGAGCGCGCCAATCCCGATTTGCTCAAGCATTCGCGCAAGAAGCGCATCGCCGCCGGTTCCGGCACCGACGCGGCCGAAATCAACAAGCTGCTCAAGATGCATCGCGGGATGGCCGACATGATGAAGGCGATGGGCGGCAAGGGCAAAGGCGGCGGCCTGATGCGCGGCATGATGGGCGGCCTCGCCTCCAAGATGGGCCTCGGCGGCATGATGCCCGGCGGTATGGGCGGCATGATGGGCGGCGGCATGCCGGACCTGTCGAAGATGGACCCCAAGCAGCTCGAGGCCTTGCAGAAGCAGGCACAGGCAGCCGGCCTTGGCGGCGGCATGAAAGGCCTTCCCGGCGGCGGTGGCCTGCCCAGCGGCATGCCAGGTCTGCCCGGCGGCATGAAACTCCCCGGGCTTCCCGGCCTCGGCGGTGGCGGGCTGCCCGGCCTTGGCAAGAAGAAGTGAGGACGCCATGAATGAAGAGAAGGACATGGCCGACGCCCGCGCTCTCCTGGCCGATTACCGCGCCTCGATCGACAACATCGACGCGGCCCTCATCCACATGCTGGCCGAGCGCTTCCGCTGCACCAAGGCGGTCGGTGTGCTGAAGGCGACACATGGCCTGCCCCCGGCCGACCCGGCACGCGAGCAGCAGCAGATCGCCCGGCTTCGCCAGCTGGCGAAGGATGCCCATCTCGACCCGGATTTCGCGGAAAAATTCCTCAACTTCGTCGTCCGCGAAGTGATCCGCCACCACGAACAGATCGCCGCTTCCAACGGCGTGATGAAAGCCGGCTGAGAAACCAGCCACCAACCGACCAACCAAATCAGCCTTTTTAGGAGAAAATAAATGCCCTTGAAGATCCGACTGGCCCGTGCGGGCTCGAAGAAGCGTCCTTACTACCACGTCGTCATTGCCGACGCCCGTTCACCGCGTGACGGCCGGTTCATCGAGTCGATCGGCTCATGGAACCCGCTACTGCCCAAGGACGGCGAACGCGTCAAGGTCGACGCCGACCGCGTCAAGCATTGGCTGGCGCATGGCGCCCAGCCGACCGACCGCGTGCTGCGCTTCCTCGACGAGGCCGGCCTCGTCAAGCGCGACGCCCGTTCCAACCCGAAGAAGGCCGAGCCGGGCAAGAAGGCGCAGGAACGCGCTGCCCTTCTGAAGAAGGCGCAGGAAGATGCCGCTGCTGCTGTTGCGGCGGCCGCAGCTGCACCGGCCGAGGCGGAAGCCGCCACCGCCGAATAATTGCTCTATTCGCAT
>NZ_RZTF01000290.1:0-8464 GCF_004023175.1 Mesorhizobium sp. M7A.F.Ca.MR.362.00.0.0 | reverse complement strand
GACGTGGATGTCGAATGCGCATTGAGATGGCGAACCTGGCGTGGCGAAATCCCTGCCTGGGCAATCGCGATCTGCATGGCCCGGCGCGCGCCGTCGCCGTCCTCCGGTCCGGAGGTGACGTGGTGGGCATCGGCGGTCGTGCCGTAGCCGACGAGCTCAGCCAACGGCTTTGCGCCGCGCGCCAACGCGTGGTCCAATGCCTCGATGACCAGCACGCCGGCTCCTTCGCCCATGACGAAGCCGTCCCGCGATGTGTCGAAAGGGCGCGAGGCTTGAGCCGGCGCCCAATTGAAGCCGGTTGAAAGAGAGCGCGCCGCGGCGAAACCGCCGAGGCTGACGGTGTTGATGCACGCTTCCGTTCCGCCGCACACGGCGATGTCGGCTTCGTTCGCGCGGATCAGGCGGGCGGCGTCGCCGATCGCCTGGATGCCCGCCGCGCATGCCGTCACCGGTGCGCCGAGTGGACCTTTGAAACCATGACGGATCGAGATGTGGCCCGCCGCGAGGTTTACCAGGAAGGACGGCACCGTAAAGGGCGACAGGCGGCGGGCGCCACGCAGGTCCACCGTGCGCACCGCCTCGGTGATGGCGGGAAACCCGCCGACCCCTGAAGCGATGATCGTGGCCGTGCGCAGGCGATCCGTTTCCAGGGCAGGCTTCCATTGCGCCTGCGCGAGCGCCTCTTCCGCCGCAGCCAGCGCAAAGAGAATGAACCGGTCCACCTTGCGTTGATCCTTCGCGGACAGGACGGCATCGGCATCGAACCCAGCCTCCGGATCTTCGCCCAGGGAGGGAACCACGCCGCCAATCTTAACCGGCAGCTCTCCCACCACATCGTCCGGAAGCCTGCGAACGCCCGACCGGCCGGCAAGCAGGCGTGACCAGGACGCTTCGACATTGGCGGCAAGAGGCGTGACCGCTCCCATGCCCGTGACGACAATCCGTTGCATCTGCTCTCCTGTCCTTGGTGTGCCGGCGGCACTGCTCGCGCCGTTCAAGGGGCGACTGCTTCGCGAACCTGATCGGCCGCCGCATCCAGAAAAGCCCGCGCGAGGTCGGGGTCGTTGACGACCCGCGAGAGCACCACCGCGCCGACCATCGTCGAGAGAACGGCCATTGCCTTGTTGCCGGTCTTTTCGCTGTCGCCCTCGCCAACCCAACCGCCGAGCATCTCAAGGTACGCCTTGATGCCGGCTTCGAATGACGCCTTCACCTCGGCACCCTGCCTGGCTGCATCCGAACCGAGCGCAACGACCGGGCAGCCGTCCATCTTTTCCCCGCGATGATCCATGCTGAGGTAGAATGAGATCACCCCGTCGAGCGGGCTCCCAGGATGTGCGGCGGTCGCGGCCGACCATTTGTGGGTGGCGCTTTCCATCGCCCGCCTGGACGCCAGCGCCGCCAGATCGTCCTTCGACTCGAATTGCTTGTAAAAGGCGCCCTGGGTCAGCCCGGCACCCTTCATCAGGTCCTTGAGGCCGATGCCGTCAAAGCCGCGCTCCCGGAAAAGCCGGCTTGCCACATTGATCACGGTCTCGCGGTTTTCCGCGGCCTGAGTGCGACTCACACGCATCGTCATCTCCTTTTTTAGATTGCATTCGTAATCTATACCCTATATAGAGGGTGAACGCAATCTAAAAAAGGACAAATGAGATGATCCGCAAAACCCTGAGCGCCTCGCTGCTGGCAGCGCTGTTTCTTGCAACCCCGGCTCTTGCCGAGGAAGCCACCATCGGACGCCCGATCGAAGGCGGCAGCCTGCACCAGGGACACCTGGACATGGTGGCCTACTACGTTCCGCGCGGCGACCTGCTTGAGGTCACCGCCACTTTCGCACCGAAGGCCGGGGGTGATCCGCTGCGGGTTGTCATGGGCCTCGCCAACAGTGACGCTGTGTCGTTTTCCATACCGGGCTACCCGGGCTCGCTCTACTCGTTCTCAAGGTCCGGTAAGGAAGTGACGGTCTCGACCGAGACTGACACATCCCTGCGAGCCGACGCGACAATGCCCTGACCTGACGCGCAGGCCCGCGGCCGCGCGATGCTGGCCGGGGCTCTCGCGTCGGAACGGCGCGCCACCAATAAGTTCGGAGAGAGGTCACATGCTTTACAGCTATTTTGTCGAGAAATCGATCCGGCAGAGCTTCGACGACGTCAACAACCATCGCTGGGACGCGGCGGTGAAGGCCATCGCGCCGCATGTCCATCACCGGGTTGGTGGCGCCCACGCGCTTGGTGGGGAGCGCCACGACAAGCAAGCCCTGCGCCGCTGGTTCGAGCGCCTCGGCCGTGTTCTGCCCACTCTCCATCTCACGGTCAACCACGTCTGGGTGAAGGGTTGGCCGTGGCATACCACCGTGTTTGCCCAGTGGGATGGCACCGCAACCCTGCTCAACGGCGATACGTCCTACATCAACCGTGGTCTCCACGTGTTCACGCTGCGGTGGGGCACGGTTCATGCGCTCGAGGAGTTTTACGATTCACAGGCGGCGGCGCGCGGTCTCGCCGCTCAAGCCGCAGCCGGCCTCGAAGAGGCTGTCGCCGAACAGATAACAAGCTGAAGCGCGGTTCGAGGACGGCCGGGTTGCCCATGCGCCGACCGGCTCGGGTCCCGAGCCATCTCCGCTGCCGCGCTCCAACTTGTTGCAAGACGTTCAAATTTGAGCTTCCGCACTCATGCTTTGTCGAGAGTATCTCCTGTATTCACTTAAACGGTCTGCGCCGTAGTTTTTAGCCGTTCTGAATCGCCGTCGGCGACGATGACGACGAAATAGGAGAACGCAATGACTCGCAATCACGTTGAACGTCTTGGAGAGTTCAGGGAAATCCTGGTCGCAACCCGACGCGAAGGAGTCCGCAACGTGCACCATACCCGCGACGCAATGCGGGCAAGTGGCTTTCAGATAGGGGACAGCGATGGCTCCAGCTACGGAGCCGAGCTGAAGGCGCTCCAGGAAGAAATCGAGGCAGTCGATCGCGCCATAGAAGACGAGAAGCGGTTGGCCCAGGCCCTCGAGAGCGCAGCTCAATCCCGCCGGCCGAGCAAGCCGAGAATCGTGAAGGGAACATAGTTCCGCTCTCGGCCAAGACGTTCATTGCCTCGGTGCCAAGCGCCGGCTCACGGCACGAACGTTTCTGCAGGCGCCGCTTAATCAGCTACAAGGTCGGGACATGGCGACCGTCCTGTTTCAACCCCCGAACACCAGCGGCGGCGCGATCCGATCCCGCCGCAGCCAGCGCGCCAGAAGCAGCGCGGCCACCACGGCCAGCCCCGTCGACAGGCCGATCCAGATGCCGACGCCATGCAGGCCGAAATGGAAGGCGAGCAGCACGCCGAGCGGCAGGCCGATGCCCCAATAGCCGATCGCGGCATAGATCATCGGCACCTTGGTGTCGTGCAGGCCGCGCAGCATGCCGGCGGCAACCGCCTGCGCGCCATCGAAGACCTGGAACAGCGCGGCAAAAGCCAGGAACGACACGGCAAGCGCGATCACCCTGGCATTGGCCGGATTGCCCAGATCGATGAAGGCGCTGATCAGCGGATGCGGCCACAGGATCATCATCAGCCCCATCAGCGCCATGAACGAGACGCCGATGACAAAGGCGGTCCAGCCGGCGCGCGAGACGCCTTCCGGATTGCCGGCGCCGTGCGCAAGGCCGACGCGCACCGTCACCGCCTGGTTGAGGCCGAGCGGCACCATGAAGGAGATCGAGGCGATCTGGATGGCGATCGCGTGCGCGGCCAGCGAATCCGCGTCGATCAGGCCCATCAGCAGGGCCGCCGCATTGAAGATCGTCACCTCGAAGGCGAGAATGCCGGCGATCGGCAGGCCGAGCCGCAGCAGACCCTTGAAGCGCGGCCAGTCGGACCGCCAGAAGCGGCCGAACAGACGGTAGCGGCGGAACTTCTTCTCCAGCATCACCACGGCAGCCATGCCGATGAACATCAGCGCTGAGGACAGCGAGGTGGCAAGGCCCGACCCGGCAATGCCCATTGCCGGCACGCCGAGATTGCCGAACATGAACACCCAGTTGAAGAAGACGTTGCAGGCGACGGCGACGAAGACGATGACCAGCGCCCAGCCCGGCCGTTCCAGCGCCGAGATGAACGAGCGCAGCACGATATAGCCGTAGAACGGCAGCACCGCCCATTCGAGCCAGCGCAGATAGATGCCGGCCTGATGGGCGAGCGCCGGGTCCTGGCCCATGGCCAATAGAATGCCCTCGCCGTGCCAAAGCACGAGCCAGATCGGGATCGAGATCAGGATCGCCAGCCACAGGCCCTGGCGCACGGTGCGGCGCAGGTCGCGCACCGAATAGCGGCGGCGGCCGAGCTCGGTGGCGATCATCGGCGAGGTCGCCAGCATCAGGCCGAGGCCGAAGATCAGCGGCATGAAATAAAGGTTGGCGCCAAGCGCGCCGCTGGCCAGCGTGTCCGGACCCAGACGACCCATCATCATGACGTCGGTGGCCGTCATCGCGGTCTGGCCGAGATTGGTCAGCACCATCGGCCAGGCGAGCGCCAGCGTCGCCCTGATTTCCTGACGCCAAAGATTTTCCGGCGCGCGAGCGCCGGCTTCGATCGCAGACATTGTTCCGCTCTTTCCAGCTACGGCACGTCGGCCAGAGCCGGAAGCCGCATGTCAAACGGCAAAACCTTCGGTTTCGCGGCGTTTGCGTCAGCTTCTGGACGAAACGCGACATGAAGGCAAGAGAGGAGGGACGGGAACGGATTGAGCCAGCGACCGGCCCAAATGCTCTACCGGATCGCGTCCAGCATCCGCCGCTGGCGGTGCATCTCGAGGAAAACCTTGTAGTCGCGCTCGAAACGCCCTGATGATTTCGGGTTCGACGGGCGCGTCCGGCCGCCTTGCTGCATGGCAAGACAGGCCGCGTTGAGGTCGGGAAACAGCCCGGCCGCGGTGGCGGCGATCATGCCGGTGCCGAGCAGCACCGCCTCGTCGGCCAGCGGCTCGACCACCGTGCAGCCGGTGGCGTCGGCATAGAGCTCCATCAGCAGCGGGTTCTTGGTGTGGCCGCCGGTGACGTGCAGCGTGTCGATCAGATAGCCGTTCTCGTTCAGCGCCTCCAGCACGTGGCGCACGCCGAGCGCGATGCCGACGGCGGTGCGCCAGTAGAGCTTGCACAGGCTGTCGAAGGAGGAATCCAGCGTCAGCCCGCTGACGACGCCGACGGCATGCGGATCGGCGAGCGGCGAGCGGTTGCCATGAAAGTCGGGCAGCACATGCAGCCTTGCGGCGAGGTTGTCGCCCTCGGTGGCGCGCAGCTCGGCGACACGCCCGGCGATCTTCGCATGCATGGCGGCATCTGGCTCGCCGCCGGCGCCGTGCCAGCGGATGATGTGGTCGAGCAGGGCGCCGGTCGCCGACTGGCCGCCTTCCGACAGCCACAGCCTGGGCAGTGCCGCGCCGTAATACGGCCCCCAGACGCCGGCGAAGGGCTGCGGATCCTGCGACATCGCCATGACGCAGCTCGACGTGCCGGCGATCAGCGCCAAATGCCGGCCGATGTCCTGTTCGTCGTCGGCAAAGCCGCCGAGCACGCCAAGCGCGCCGGCATAGGCATCGATGACCCCGGCGCCGACCCGGCATTTCTCGCTCAGCCCAAGCTCGGCCGCCGCTTGCGCCGTCAATCGACCGATATCGGCGCCGACGGGACTGGCCTTTTCCGGCAGGTTGCCGTGCTCGAAAAGATCGCCGAGGCCGACGAGTTCGAAGAAATCGCGCCGCCATCCCGTGTCCTCATGCGCCAGATAGGTCCATTTGGCGGTCAGCGTGCATTGTGAGCGGGCCAGCGAGCCCGTCGCTTGCCAGGTCAGGAAATCGGTCAGGTCGAATAAATAGCCGGCTTCATTCCACGTCCGCGGCAAATTGCGCTTCAGCCACATCAGCTTCGGCGTCGCCATTTCCGGCGACATGACGCCGCCGATGTAATTCAGCACGGCGTGGCCGCTTGCCGTGCATTCGTCGGCCTCGGCGATGGCGCGGTGGTCGAGCCAGACGATGGTGTCCCAGCGCTTGTCGCCGGTGACCGAGACGCTGAGCTGGCCGCCTTGCCGGTCGCGCACCACCAGCGAACAGGTGGCATCGAAGGAGATGCCGACAATGTCCTCAGGCTCGACACCGGCTTTTTCGCGGGCAGCGCGCACGGCGGTGCAGACGGCCGACCAGATATCGCGCGAATCATGTTCGGCGTGATCGGGCTTCGGCTGGTTCATGGCGATCGGCCGCTCGGCGCGGCCGAGCAAGGTGCCTGTGGTGTCGAGAATGCCCGCGCGAGCGCTCCCGGTGCCGACATCGACCGCGCAAACGAACTGTTTCGTCAAGATGCTCTGTCTCTCGCTCCCAGGCCTGCAATCAGATCGGGCAATTGCAGCATGTCAGCGAATATAAAGTCCGGCTCACTCGACGCAAGCCGCGCTTTCAAGGTCGGGTTGCCGGCATGCGAGCCGCCGGTGAAGGCAAACACGCGCATCCCCGCCGCGCGCGCAGCAATGATGCCGGCCGGGCTGTCCTCGACGACGAGGCATTTGCGCGGATGGGCCCGCATGCTGGCGGCGGCATGCAGGAACAGATCCGGCGCCGGCTTTCCCTTGGCCACCATGGTGGCACTGAACAGATGCGGCTCCATCAGCCCAAGCAATCCGGTGACGTCGAGCGCGTAGCGGATGCGGTCGAGCGTGCCTGAGGACGCGACACAGTACGGCAGCCCAAGCTTGGGCAGCATCTTCCTGACGCCGGCGATCGGCTTCAGCTCCTCGCGGAATTTGCGCATCAGTTCGACGCGCATCTCGGTCAGGTGCAGGTCGGTAATATCGAGTCCGAAGTCGCGGCCGAGGATCTCGCGCACGCTTTTCATGCTCTTGCCGAGGAAATGCTCGTAGGCGGCATCCTCACTGACGCTGCCGCCGGCGACTTTGACCATGCCGAGCAGCGCCGAGACGGAGAGCGCCTCGCTGTCGACCAGCACGCCATCACAGTCGAAGATGACCAGTTCAGGCGTCATGGCCGAGAATGGCTCTCAGAGCTTGCCGGCGAGGTAGCGCGTCAGCGTCGCGCGCGCGCCATTCGCCCACAGCACGTTGAGCGCATGTGCAAAGGCCTCGACAAACGCGGTCGCGCGGCCGACATCGCCATAGATGTCCTCCATGGCAAGCCAGGCGGCGGGAGCATCCTTTGCCGCTTTTGCCGTTGCCTGCAGCCGGTCCCAGCTCGGATCGTTGGGCTCGATGACGGCGCCGCTATCCGTCGTGCCGAAGCAGTAGCGGCACCATAACGCCGATTCCAGTGCCAGGCCCGCGACGCTCTTTCCGGCCTTCAGCCGGTCGGCGATGGTCGGGATGATGAACTTCGGCTGGCGGTTGGAGCCGTCGAGGCAGAGCCGGCGCACCGTGTCGCCGATCTTGGGATTGGAAAAGCGGCTCTCGATGAGCTGGTAATAATCTTCCAGAACCGTGTCCGGCACCGGCGGCACCGTCGGGATGATTTCCTCCCGTTCGAGCTTGGCTAGGAAACCGCTCACCAGTGGCTCCTGCATCGCCTCATGGACGAAATGGATGTCCATCAGGCCGGCCGGATAGGCAATCGTCGCGTGGCCGCCATTGAGGATGCGGATCTTCATCAATTCGTAGGGCGCAACGTCTTTGACGAACTGCACGCCGACCTTTTCCAGCGGCGGCCGGCCGCCGGTGAAATGGTCCTCCAGCACCCATTGCCGGAATGGCTCGCAGAACACCGGCCAGTTGTCCTCAAGGCCAAAGTCCTTGGCCAGGATGCCGCGTTCGCGGTCGGTGGTCGCCGGCGTGATGCGATCGACCATACCATTCGGGAAGGCGACATGCTCGCTGACCCAGTTCGCCAGATCCTCGTCGATCAAACGGGCCAGGCCGATGACGCCGTCCGAGGTGACATGGCCGTTGTGGGGAATGTTGTCGCACGACATGACCGTGAACGGCACGGTACCCTCGTCGCGGCGGCGCACCAGCCCGGCAAGGATGATGCCGAACACCGTCTTCGGCGTCGCGCCGGGCTGCGCATCGGCGACGATGTCGGGGTGGGTCGGGTTGAACACGCCGGATGCCGGATCGATGAAATAACCGCCTTCGGTGATGGTCAGCGAAACGATCTTGATGGCCGGGTCGGCCAGCCGTTCGATGACGCCGGCCGCATCGCCGGGCATCAGGAAGTCGATCATGGCGCCGGTGACCCGGGCGCTCATATGGCCGCTGTCCTGCTCGACCACCGTGGTCAGCCAGTCCTGCTCTTCCAGTTTGCCGCGGCCGATCTTTTCACCGTCGAACACGCCGGCGCCGATCAGTGCCCAGTCATGGCCGATGCCCGAATTGAACAGATCGTCGAGATAGACGGCCTGATGCGAGCGATGGAAATTGCCGACGCCGAAATGCACGATGCCGGCCTTCAATGTCGCGCGGTCATACTTCGGGC
>NZ_RZTF01000289.1:7936-8537 GCF_004023175.1 Mesorhizobium sp. M7A.F.Ca.MR.362.00.0.0 | reverse complement strand
GCAGATAAGGCGGCCGATGTAGATCAGCACTCTCAGCGCTGCGCCTCTGTCGCCATCTTCAGCGCAAGTGCCGTCAGCACGGTGCCCATCATCCAGCGCTGGATGACCAGCCACAAGGGCCGTCCGGCGAGAAAGCTGGCGATCGAGCCGGCCGTCACCGCGATGACGGCATTGACGCTGAGGCTGATCGAGATCTGCGTCGCGCCGAGCACCAGGAGCTGCGACAGGACGTGGCCCATGTCGGGGCTGATGAACTGCGGCAACAGCGACAGATAGAGCACGGCCACCTTCGGATTGAGCAGATTGGTCATCAGGCCCATGGCGAACAGCTTGCGCGGCCTGTCCCTCGGCAATTCGCGCACTTCGAACGGCGAGCGTCCGCCCGGCTTCACCGCCTGCCAGGCCAGCCACAGCAGATAGAGCACGCCGGCAAAGCGCAGCGCGTCATAGGCGTAGGGCACGGCGAGCAGCAGCGCGGTGATGCCGAATGCCGCCGCCAGCACATAGAAGACAAAACCGAGTGCCACGCCGCCAAGCGAGATCAGCCCCGCCTTCGGCCCCTGCGACAGGGACCGCGAGATCAGATAGATCATGTTGGGGC
>NZ_RZTF01000289.1:0-7926 GCF_004023175.1 Mesorhizobium sp. M7A.F.Ca.MR.362.00.0.0 | reverse complement strand
GCCCAGCGCGAAGGCGAGATGATTGGCTGTTTCGGGCATCTGTTCTTCCCCAGCGCGCCGCGAATGGACGCGCGATCCGGCAGGCGGCCAAGATGTGCCTGTCCCGGCAGGCGCGCAAGTGCATGGCGGCGCCAGCCATTGTTCCAGCCAGCCCCCGATGGCTACGGATCAGCCGACGATGCGCAGGTTCGACAATTCGTTGCCGATTTCCTTGAAATCGTTCGACAAGCTGGCGCCGGTGGCGTTCCAGAACAGTTTTGCCGGCTTGCTCGCGTCCGTTGGATCCTTGCGGAAGCGCGAGTTCGACGAGCAGGATTTCAGCGCCTCGATCGCCTGCTGGTCGGCGATTTTAGTCGTGGACAGATCGAGCGCCACAGTCATCACCATGATGTTGGCTGCCTTGGCGTTGTTGCAAAGCGTCGCCATCTGCTCGTTGAGCGCGTTGGTATAATTGCCGTTAGAATAATCGAATTGGCCAATGGTGCTCGATGTGCCCATGAACAGGCGGCCCACCGACGTGCCGTTGTAGCCGGGTTTGAGATAGCCGAAGGATGCATAGGTCGACTTCGAATCGGCGGGGTCGGAATAGCCGAGCGAAGAAGGCGTGTAGTAGGTGTTGGCGCCGTCGGTCAGCACGATCACGACCTTGTCATTGCCTCTCTCGGTTTCCGGGCGGCCTTGCGTGAAGGGCTCGCCGCTCGAAACCACGCGCCATCCCCAGGCCATGCCTTCGGGAACATTGGTGCCGCCGTCGGGCTTCATCAGGTCGATCGCGGCCTTGATCGCGGTGAGCCCAGTGGCAACGCTGACATCGGTCAGCGGCGTGATCGGGTTGGTGGAGCAGCTGTAGTTCGGCCCGTTGCCGGCGGCCAGCGCCGGCGCATTGATCGGCCGCGGCTGGAAATATTTGGCCATGTTGCGCAACCGGGATTGGCCGGTGCTGCTTGTCGGGTCGTCATTCCACCAGCTGTTCACGGCGCCGTAGGTCATCGGCGTGGCTTCATCGGGGTCTTGGGTGAGCCTCCAATGGTTGCCGGGTTCGTCGGGGGCGAACATCGGCACGAACATCGTTGCCGGATCGCCAACCCCTATGCCGGTGTTCGCCGAGCCGCCGGACGGCGCCGCATCGTTGACATTGTAGGGATAGGGCCTGGCCTCGACGCAGCCCTGCCAACTGGCGAATGGACCATAGGAATCGATGTAGTCGTATTCGTCATGGCTTCGTTTGCAGGTGTTGTTCGAGTTGTATTCGTCGCAAACCACACGCTTGCTGTTGGTGACACGCTCATGGTTGGTGACGACCTTCATGTCCCGGTAGAGCGAAAACCGGGTCAGCATCTGGCCTTCGTCGGTACCCCATCCGGTGCCGCGCTTGTACCAGATACCGTTGGTCTGCTGGGCGTATTTGTCGATCGCGTTCAGCGTCGACCAGTCGAAATTCTCGTTCGATACCGGCGACAGTCCTTCGGTGTCCATCCAGGACGCGTTACCGTTGCCGGGTCCGACATTGACCGAGGCGGCAAACGGAACGAGGCCGAACTGCACCGGCCTGTCGACCTGCTTGATCATGGCCGCCTGCTGGGCCAGCGTGTCGACCAGCTGTTTGGCCGCGGTCTTGAGAAGGTCGATGCGCGTTTGACCCGAGCCCGTTCCGGTCTTGGTCATCGACCCGGAATTGTCGAGCGCCAGGGCGACTTCAAGAGTGTTCTTCAGCCGCACTTCCGAGGTCACGTTGAAGCTGATCTTCTGGTTGGCGTCGGTTTCGGATTTGCCGACGAGCTGACCGAAGACCGGATAGAAATAGGGCTTGTAGTCAAGCCGCGCGCTCATCTTGAGCAAGCCCCCGCCGGCGGTGTTGCTTGGCAAGGTGACGCTGAGCGTCGTGTTGGCGGAGTTGATCTTGTTGAGGTTGGCATTGAAGAAGTCGAGCGCATAGGCCCTCAACTGGTCGTCGGTAGCACCCTCCGTCAGCCGGCGCGCCGTGGCGAAGTTTGCGGCATCGAGCGCATTCGAAACCGCCTGTTTTTCGCGGCTCATCTCGGTGAAGTCGACGGCTATCGCCAGGGCGCCCATGAGCGGAACCATCGCAACGACCGTCATAAGAGCATAGTTGCCGCGCTTGTCGCGGCAGAACTGACGCCAAAGTTCATGCATGTCTTGCAGCGGCCCCCGCCGGCGGATTCTCGATCGATGCCAGTTTTCCACAAAACGCTGAAGGCCGCGTTTGGGAAATCGCTCTATTGCCGGGGCAGCGCTTCACCAACCGCTAACCAATCGTGCCTGGCGAAAGCTGGTGACAGGCCGGGGCGGTTCGGCTAATCCGAACCGGCTGCGGCGAACCGTCGGTGGCAGCGATCGCAACGATCATGACTGAAGGAAACGGCATGGCGGATTCGCCTGGAATCATCGGCTCGCTCGAAGACGTGTCGAAGGCCTATTCGGCAATCCTGTGCGATGTCTGGGGCGTGGTCCACAATGGTGAAACGCATTTCCCGGTGGCGGCTTCCGCACTGGCAAGGGCTCGAGAGGCGAAAATCCCCGTCGTCCTGATCACCAATTCGCCGCGCAGAAGTGCCGATGTCGTGGCGCAGATGAACGCGATCGGTGTTCCACCGTCAGCCTACGACCGGGTGGTTACCTCAGGCGACGTGACGCGGGATCTGATCGCCGAAGGGCCGCGCAAGATTTTCCATATCGGCGCCGACCGGGACTTCACCCTCTATGAAGGTCTCGACGTCGAGCTTGTCGAGGAGTTCGAGGCGTCCGGCGTCGTCTGCACCGGCCTGTTCGACGACGAGGTCGAAAAACCCGAGGATTACACGGAGCTCCTGCGGCGGCTGCGCGCCAGGAACCTGCCTTTCATCTGCGCAAATCCCGACATCGTGGTCGAGCGCGGCGAGCGCATGATCTGGTGTGCCGGCGCGCTGGCGCGTGACTATGCCCAGCTCGGCGGCCGCACATTGATCGCTGGAAAACCATACGCGCCGATCTACAATCTCGCGATGAAGGAGGTCGCCGAGATTCTTGGCCAGCCGGTCGAGCGCGGCCAGGTGCTGGCCATCGGCGACGGCATGATGACCGATGTGAAGGGCGCCGCGGACAATGGCTTCGATGTTCTTTATGTCTCCGGCGGCATCCATGCCCGCGACTATGGCGATGCCCTGCAACCGGATCCGGCAAGATTGGCGGCGTTCCTGGAAAAGCATGGCTATGGTCCGGTGGCCGTCATTCCCAGGCTTCGGTAGGTGACGATGGCAGCCTTCCAACGCATCCTCGCAACCGCGCCGCTTCCCGCCGACCTGCGCGGCGGCGTCGTGGCGATCGGCAATTTCGATGGCGTCCATCGCGGCCATCAGGCGGTGCTCGAGCGCGCCTCTGCCGAGGCCGGACGGCGCGGCGTACCGGCCCTGGTGCTGACGTTCGAACCGCATCCGCGCAAGATCTTCAGGCCTGATATCCCGTTGTTCGTGCTGACGCCGCCGCCGAGAAGGCGCGGCTCCTGTCGCTGCTGGGCTTTGCCGCGCTGGTCGAGCAGCCGTTCACGCGCGACTTCGCCTCGCTGTCGGCGGAAGCGTTCGTGACGGATGTGCTGGAAACGAACCTTGGCATTACCCACGCCGTGACCGGGTTCGATTTCCACTTCGGCAAGGATCGTCAAGGCGGCCCGGCCTACCTGATGGCGGCGGGTGAGCGTCACGGCTTCGGCGTCACGCTCGTCGACGCCTTCCGGGACGAGGGCGCCGAGGTGGTGTCGTCCAGCCGCATCCGCGGATTGCTGGGCGAGGGCGAAGTGGCTGAAGCCGCCGGTCTGCTCGGCTACCGCTTCACCGTCGAAAGTGAGGTGGTTGGCGGACAGCAGCTTGGCCGCACCCTTGGCTTTCCAACCGCGAATATGAGGCTGTCGGCTGAAGCCGCACTCAAGGAGGGCATCTATGCCGTCCGCTTCCGCCGCTCCGACGGCACGCTTCACGACGGCGTCGCCAGCTTCGGCCGTCGCCCGACCGTCGACGACAATGGCGCGCCGCTGCTGGAAACCTTCGTCTTCGACTTCTCCGAAGACCTCTATGGCGAGGTCTGTCAGGTTTCCTTCTTCGGTTTCCTGCGCCCGGAGGTGAAGTTCGATGGGCTCGACGCGCTGGTCGCGCAGATGAAGCGCGATGAAGCCGAGGCACGCGCGCTGCTTGCCGGCGTCAAGCCGCTCTCCGATCTCGACGCGGCCATGGCTTTTTGAGTCCAGGCATGATCCCTACTTTTTCAGCGCCAGGCCGACGGCGATGAAGGTCCAGCCCTGGAAGATCAGATCGATCGCAAGGAACAGACCGAGCACCCACAGGCTGTTGACCGGCCAGCCCATGGCGATGATCAGACCTGCAAGCGCGCTGATGACACCGGCGGCGACGAGCCAGCCCCAGCCGCGTTCCGGCCGATGGCTGTAGCCGACCCAGGCCCTGAGCACCCCTGATGCGACCAGCGCGATCGCCAGCAGGAACGTCAGCACCGCCGAGGCAAGCAACGGATTGCCGAAAGCGAAGAAGCCGGCAACGGCGTACAGCAGTCCGCTGAGCAGCCAGTAGAAGAAGCGGCTCCAGGTCTTGACGCCGAACGCGTGCACGATCTCGATGATACCCGCCATCAGCATCAGCCATCCCACGACGTAGACGGAAGCCACCGTTGCGACGAACAGATTGGCAAAGGCAATGCCGCCGAAGATGAGCAGCAGCACACCGAGCGCGACAAACCATCCCCATTTTGTCCGTGTCTGTTCGATCCCGATTTTCAAGGCGTCGCCATGCAGGGTCATTGTCGCGGTCTCCATCGAGGGCTGCGGAATACTGCGGATGGAAGGTAATCCGGGCGCGAGCCAACGTCCAGCCGATGACCGGCAGCGGGATCGCGGCAAAGCGCGAGCATATGTCTCGGGTTTAAATCAAATTTTACCAAACGGCCGTCAAAGCTGTCATCAGCAATCATATGCGTTGTGTTAGTGGAGTGGCCATGAGTTCGGTCGGAAGAATCTCTCTTGTGTTGGCCGCCGCGGTGCTGGGTGGGACGGGCGCTGCCAATGCGGGCGAGGGCAGCTGGCTGTCCGGCGACTGGTATCTGACCGTAGGCGCCACGGGCATGGTGGCGCCGAATTTCGAGGGCGGCAAGAAGTACCTGCTCAGCGCCTCGCCAATCATTTCGCTGGGCAAGGCCGGACCGGCGGCCCGCTTTGTCTCGCGCAACGACAACATCTCGCTGGCGCTGGTCGATGATGGCGGTGTCCGCGCCGGCCTGACCGGCAAGTTCCTGTTTTCCCGCGATGATGACAACGCCGATGAGCTGAAGGGCCTCGATCCGGTGCGCTGGGGCGGGGAAGTCGGCGGCTTCTTCGAATTCTATCCGACCGACTGGCTGCGCGCCCGCGCCGAGCTGCGCCACGGCATTCGCGCTCACAACGGCTTTGTCGCCGACATCGCCGCCGACGCCTTTTACGATGTGACGCCGACCGTCAGGATTTCGGGCGGCCCGCGTGTTTCCTTTGCGTCAGGCAATTATTTCGACGCCTATTACGGCGTCAACGCGCAGGAAGCCGTGGCCTCGGGCTTGAGCGAATATCATCCCGGTGGCGGGCTGAAATCGACCGGCCTCGGCGGCGCCATAACCTGGAAGGTGACCGAGCCGATGACCGCCAGCCTGTTTGGCGAATATTCGCGCCTGATGGGACCGGCGGCCGATTCCAGCCTGGTCAAGGAGCGCGGCGACCGCAACCAGTTCATGATTGGCGTGTCGACCACCTACCGCTTCGATTTCACGATGTAAGTGAATCGAACGAGACGCTTTATTCCTGCCGTGGCTTCGGCTAAAAGCCCAGCCATGACCAGCTTTTCGCGCCTTTTCGCGATCGCGATACGAATTACAGGCCCGGTGTTCCGGGTGGCCTGAGCGCCGCCGGAGCCGCCGGGAGTTTCTGCGCGCCCCCTCGCGCTTTTTCCATAACATGATAGTTCACGCCCGAGCTTGTACGCCCGCCGGGCAATGCAAATGGCAGACCAATGACCGATACAACTGAAACGATCGACTATTCCAAGACGCTTTACCTGCCGCAGACGGACTTCCCGATGCGTGCCGGCTTGCCGGAGAAGGAGCCGCTGCTGGTCAAGCGCTGGCAGGACATGGATCTCTACCGCAAGCTGCGCGAGAGCGCTGCCGGCCGCACGAAATACGTTCTGCATGACGGGCCACCCTACGCCAACGGCAACATCCATATCGGCCACGCGCTGAACAAGATCCTCAAGGATGTCATCACCCGCTCGTTCCAGATGCGCGGCTACGACTCGAACTATGTGCCCGGCTGGGACTGCCACGGCCTGCCGATCGAGTGGAAGATCGAGGAGCAGTACCGCGCCAAGGGCAAGAACAAGGACGAGGTGCCGGTCAACGAATTCCGCAAGGAATGCCGTGAGTTCGCCGCGGGTTGGATCGCTGTGCAGGGGGCCGAGTTCCAGCGCCTCGGCGTCATCGGCGATTTCGAGAATCCCTATACGACGATGGCCTTCCATGCCGAGTCGCGCATCGCCGGCGAGCTTTTGAAATTCGCCATGTCGGGCCAGCTCTATCGCGGCTCCAAGCCGGTAATGTGGAGCGTGGTCGAGCGTACGGCGCTGGCCGAGGCCGAGATCGAGTACCACGACTATGAGAGCGACACGATCTGGGCGAAGTTTCCGGTCGCCAGCTTGGCCCGCCCTGTCGATGGCGAGACCAAGCTGACGGAGGGCGCACTCGATCTGCTGCAGGCACATGTCGTCATCTGGACGACGACGCCATGGACGATCCCCGGCAACCGTGCCGTCAACTATTCGCCGCGCATCAACTATGGCCTCTATGAGGTCACGGCAGCCGAAAACGCATTCGGCCCGCAGCCGGGTGAAAAACTGATTTTTGCCGACGCGCTGGCTGAAGACTCCTCGGTCAAGGCCAAGGTCACCTTGAATCGTCTCCGCAGCGTTTCGGCGCAAAAGCTTGGAAGCCTTACGCTTTCGCATCCGCTCAAGGGTTTTTGCGGCGGCTACGACTTTGCCGTTCCGATGCTCGCCGGCGACCACGTCACCGACGATGCCGGCACCGGCTTCGTCCACACCGCGCCCGGCCACGGCCGCGAGGACTTTGACGCCTGGATGGATGCGGCGGTGGATCTGCGCGCACGCGGCATCGATCCCGCCATCCCGTTCACCGTCGACGACGGCGGTTTCTTCACCAAGGACGCGCCGGGTTTCGGCCCCGACCGGGAGGGTGGACCGGCGCGTGTCATCGACGACAACGGCAAGAAGGGCAACGCCAACCAGGCCGTCATCGACGAGCTGATCAAGCGCAACGCGCTGTTCGCGCGCGGCCGGCTGAAGCACAGCTACCCTCACTCCTGGCGGTCCAAGAAACCGATCATCTTTCGCAACACGCCGCAGTGGTTCGTCTACATGGACAAGGACCTCGGCGACGGCTCGACACTGCGCAGCCGGGCGCTCAAGGCCATCGACGATACCCGCTTCGTGCCCGCCGCCGGCCAGAACCGCATCCGCGCCATGATCGAGGAGCGGCCGGACTGGGTGCTGTCGCGCCAGCGCGCCTGGGGCGTGCCGATCGCCGTCTTCGCCGATGCCGACGGCAATGTGCTGAAGGACGAAGCGGTCAACCAGCGCATCATGGACGCCTTCGAGCAGGAGGGCGCCGACGCCTGGTTCGCGGCTGATGCCAAGGAGCGTTTCCTTGGCAATCACGACGCTTCGAAGTGGAAGCAGGTGATGGACATCCTCGACGTCTGGTTCGATTCGGGCTCGACGCACGCCTTCACCCTGGAAGATCGTCCTGACCTGAAATGGCCGGCCGACGTCTATCTCGAAGGCTCCGACCAGCATCGCGGCTGGTTCCATTCGTCGCTGCTGGAAAGTT
>NZ_RZTF01000288.1:7744-8552 GCF_004023175.1 Mesorhizobium sp. M7A.F.Ca.MR.362.00.0.0 | reverse complement strand
TTTATATATATGGCGCGAACAGCACAAGCCAGCCTTGTCTGATCGATGAGACCGTTTTTGGGAGAGTTCAATGACGCTGCAAGGGAAAGTTGCTCTGGTCGCCGGCGGGACGCGCGGCGCCGGACGGGGCATAGCGATCGAACTCGGCGCAGCCGGCGCCACCGTCTATGTCACCGGGCGCAGCACGCGGGCCCAGCAATCCGAATATGCCCGGCCCGAAACCATCGAGGAAACAGCGGAACTGGTCTCGGCGAACGGAGGCAACGGCATCGCCGTTCAGGTCGATCATCTGGTGGCCGACGATGTGCGCAAACTGGTCGAGCGCATCCGCACCGAACAAGGCCGGCTCGACATACTGGTGAATGACATCTGGGGTGGCGAGAAACTGTTCGAGTGGCACAAACCGGTCTGGGACCACAATCTGGACAATGGCCTGCGCATGCTGCGGCTCGGCATCGACACGCATCTGATCACCGCGCACCATGCGCTGCCGCTGTTGATCGAACGTCCGGGCGGGCTGCTCATCGAGGTCACAGACGGCACGGCCGAATACAATGCCGATCACTACCGGCTGTCGCCATTCTACGATCTCGCCAAGGTCGCGGTGACGCGCATGGCATGGGCGCATGCCCAGGATCTCGCCAAACACGACGCAACGTCCGTGTCGCTGACGCCCGGCTGGCTGCGTTCGGAGATGATGCTGGAAGCCTTTGGCGTGAGCGAGGGCAATTGGCGCGACGCCACCGCTGAGGTGCCGCATTTCGTCATTTCCGAGACGCCACGTTTCGTCGGCCGCGCCGTTGCGGCT
>NZ_RZTF01000288.1:0-7734 GCF_004023175.1 Mesorhizobium sp. M7A.F.Ca.MR.362.00.0.0 | reverse complement strand
TGGCGGCGGATCCGGACCGCTCGCGCTGGAACGGACAGTCGCTGTCCAGCGGCGGGCTGGCGCAGGTCTACGGCTTTACCGACCTCGACGGCTCACGGCCCGACGCCTGGCGTTATGTTCCCGAGGTCCAGGACGCCGGCAAGCCCGCCGATGCGACGGGCTATCGATAGGTAATTGGTTCCTGCGCAATTCCGGACGGAAAACCGCTGCGCACTTTTCCTGGAATTGCGTCAGGCGGACCGCCCGTCGAAAGCGAAGACCGACAGGGTCGAAGGGTCGAGATCGGCCACGCAGTTGATGTTGATATAGGCGCTGCGTTCACGGCCCTCGCGGACATCCTCCGCAAAGGGATGGATGCCGCAAGCCCGGCAGAACCGGTGCGCGATGGCATGGTTGCCGAATGTGTAAGTGCCCAAATCGTCGCCCCAGGCCAGGACCCGCAAGGTCTCATGCGGAATGGCACACAGCAGGGCGCCCTTGCGCGTGCAGATCGAACAATTGCACCTGATGGCACCGGTCAGTTCGGCCTTGAATTCGAAGGCCACCTTGCCGCAGTGGCAGCTGCCTTTGTAGAGCATCGGGCTTTTCCTCGTATTCGACAGGGTGCAAAACTGCCTGCGCCGGGTTAAGTCTGGGCAAGCCATGCACTGGCCGCACCCCCTTAAGACGTTCAAGGCGTCCGGAGTCCGACACCGAAAATGCAATCCGTTCGTGATCATCTGGAAATCATTCTTGCGCGCCTCGCCGCCCGTGCCGGCGAGGAGCACGTGTTCACGAAGCTCTATGCCGAAGCCGCACGGGCCGCGGCTGATGCCAGCGATGCCCGCAAGCGGGCAAGTGTGACGCTAGGGCCGCTCGACGGCACCATCGTCTCGATCAAGGACCTGTTCGATGTCGCCGGCGAGCCGACCACGGCCGGTTCGCTGATGCGCAAGACCGCGGCGCCCGCCCAAAGCGACGCGGCAATCGTCAGCCGGCTGCGGCAGGCCGGCGCGGTCATCATCGGCAAGACCAACATGACCGAATTCGCCTTCACCGCGATCGGCGACAACAGCCATTTCGGCACGCCTGGCAATGCCGTGGACGCCAGTCGCATTCCGGGCGGCTCTTCCTCGGGCGCAGGCGTTTCCGTCGGCGAGGGGACAAGCGAAATATCGATCGGTTCCGATACCGGCGGTTCGATACGCATACCGGCTTCACTCAACGGTGTCGTCGGCTTCAAGCCGACAGCGCGACGCGTGCCGCTCGCCGGCGCGTTCCCATTGTCCGCCACGCTGGACTCGATCGGGCCGCTTGCCCGAACCGTCGCCCAATGTGCCGCCGCCGACGCCGTGATGGCCGGCGAGGTGCTGCCGACCGCGCTGGCGCCGATTGCCCTTGCAGGGCTTCGCATAGGCATTCCGCGCGGCGTCCTTTTCGAAGAGACGGAAGACGAGGTGGCGACCGCGTTCGACCGCTGCCTTGGCAAGATCGAGCAGACAGGCGCGCGGATCGCCGACCTGTCGATCGACGATCTGCTCGCCGATTTGCACGCGGCGACCAAGCGTGGCTCGATCGCTGCGATGGAAGGGGCCGAAGTGCATGCCGACTGGCTGGCGACAGGAGCGTCGGTGCCGGTCGACCCGCATGTCAGCGGACCTTTGTCGCGGGCGGCAATGCTGCCGACGCCTGTCTACATCAGGGCAATGCGTCGTCGCGCAGCACTTGCCGCCGCCATGGACGAGCGGCTGGCATCGGTCGATGTGCTGGCTCTGCCGACCACGCCGGTGACGGCGCCGACCATCGTCTCGATGGCTGACGGCGCCGAGCTGCGCGACCGCACTGAGGGCCTGCTGCTGCGCAACACGCAGGTCGCCAACCAGTTCGATCTCTGCGCGATCTCGCTACCGATGCCGGGCACTCCGCTGCCCGCCGGATTGATGCTGGTGGCGCGCAACGGGCATGACCGGCGCCTGCTGCGGATTGCTGCCGAAATAGAGCAGCTGCTTGGCGCGTGACCAGGGCTGAACCGCCTATCAGTGCGACGAACAGTGCTTGCGTTCGCTGTCCTTGGCGGTCCGCACGATACGGGTCGCGACCAGCCAGGGCAGATTGTACTTCTCGCCGGTGATGGTCTGGGGTGCGGTGCTCGATCGAACCCCTGACGACGATCTTGCCGGCATAAAGCGCGTCGGAAAGATCGGTTATCGCCTTGTCGGCCTGCGGCAATCCGCTTGGATCGATCGAGACGCCCTTGATGATCGCCCCGGTGGCAAGGTCGAGCACGCTGTTCGACGGGCAGGGCGCCTTGAAGCAGCGCAGTCCGTTGTCGCAATAGACATAACTGCTTTCGGCCGCGAATGACGGCATGGCGCAGAGCGAACAGACGACGACTACCAGGAATGCGAGCCGTGGATCGGCATGGCTCTCAACGTCGCGGAGAATTGGGGCGAAACCGCGATGCGTTACAGGTTCGCCGGAAACCGCCGCCGATAGTGATCGACCACTTCCGGATTGCGCAGATTGACCGGCAGCTTGTTGGCCAGCACCAACAAGGCTTCACCCGCCGCGCCGACGCCCATGCGCATCATCGATTCCTCGGTGATCCCGGCCATGTGCGGCGTGATGATGACATTGTCGAAGCCGAAATAGGGATGGTTCGACGGCAGCGGCTGTGTCGCAAAAACATCGAGCGCGGCACCGCCGATACGGCGTTTCTGCAATGCCTCGATCAGCGCATCGTCATCGATGACCGGTCCGCGCGACACGTTGATCAGCAGCGCATGCGGCTTCATGCGGGCGATCCGCTCACGGTTGATCAGGCCGCGCGTTTCCGGCGTCAGCGGGCAGCACAGAACGATGATGTCGCTCTGCTCGACGAGAGCGTCGATCGACAGGAAGCCGACCTTGTCCGGCGCCGGCTGCATGCTGCGCGTCGTTGCCACCACCTTCAGGTCGAAGCCGTGCGCCGCGATATGGCCGACCGCCTGGCCAACGGCACCAAGGCCGACGATGCCGATGGTCTTGCCGGCAAACTCGCTGTTGGAATTGGCGTGCTCGCGGCCGGCAAGCCAGCCTTTGGCGCGCAGGTCGCGGTCGACGACGCGGAAGTTGCGCAGCAAGGCGAGCGCCGCGAACATGACGTGCTCGGCAACCGAGCGGGCATTGACCGCCGGCACATTCGCCACCAGCACGCCGCCCGCCGCCGCTGCTTCCATCGGGATCATGTCGAGCCCGGCGCCATGACGGATTGCCGCCCGCAGCAGCTTTGCGCCGTCGAAAAGCTGTGGTGGCAGCGGCGCGCGCACGATGACGATATCAGCGTCCTTCGCCTCGGCGGCCAGCGTGGCCGGATCGATGGCGGAGGCGACGACGAGTTCTCCGGCGCCGGCCAGCATGGCCGAGGCGCGCGGGTGCAGGGCGTGGGTCGTGAGGATACGGGCCATGTTGGTCAGGCTCTTTCGAGCGCCGGGCTTTGCGGCTCCTCGCCATGGCCCTCGATCAGGCCTTTCCAGTAGCTCTCAGCCCCTTGCAGATGGGCGCTCATCAGCGCCTGGGCGAGATTGCCGTCGCGGCGCAGCAGCGCCTCATAGATCTGGATATGCTCGGCATGCGAGCGCACGTTGCGCTCGGGGTCGTTGAAATAGATCGGCAGGCGCTGCTCGCCCATCATATAGTAGACGCTGCAGACATTGTGGAAGACGCTGTTCTTGGTGGCGCGCACGATCTCGAGGTGGAATTCACGGTCTTCCCTGGCAAGCCCTTCGCCGGCGGCAATGCGCTCTTCCGAAACCTTCAGGATTTCACGCAGCCGCTCGAAATTCTCCTCGGTGGCGCGCGAACAGGCAAGTTCGGCCGCCTTGATCTCGTGGATCTTGCGCAGTTCGACCGTCTCGTAGATCTGGATCGGGTCGAGCGGCAGGCCCGCGCGCGCAAAAAGCGCCATGGCCTCCACGCTGGCCTGCTTGGTGTCGATGTAGATGCCGGACTTGGCCCGGCGCTCGACGATGCGCATGGCCTCCAGGATGGCCAGCGCCTCGCGGATCTGGCCGCGGCTGACGGCGAAATGCTCCGCCAGTTCGCGTTCCGAAGGCGTTCGGCCGCTCTCCTTGTCCGAATGGGAGAACAGGTAGGCAGCGAGTTCCGCGAGGAGGTTCTTTTCTTTCATCGTCAACCGCGTTGCGCGTGCGCCTCCAGGAACCGCTCCGAAATGGTGAATCCCAGGCCCGGTTTTTCCGGGATCGCTATCATACCGTCCCTGGCTTCGACAGTCTCTTCGACCAGATCATGGATCATCGGGTTGGCGCCGAGCGAATATTCGACGGTGAAACTCGACGGCGAGGCGGCGCAGACATGCAAGCCTGCGAAAAAACAGGGCGCGCCGGCCCACAGATGCGGTGCAAAGCGCAGATTGAAGGCGCTGGCGATGGTGCCGATCTTCATCGCCTCGCTGATACCGCCGCAGAAGGCGGGATCCGGCTGGAAAATGTCGGCGGCTTTCAGCACCGCGAGATCGCGGAAGGCATAGCGTGTCGCCTCGCTTTCGCCGGTGGCGATCGGGACGGCACCTGACGCCCGCACTTCAGCCATGCCGGGCTTGTCGTCGGCGATGATAGGCTCCTCGAACCAGGCGAGGTCCAGATCGTTGACGAGATGGATGAAGCGCTTGGCTTCGGCCACCGTGTAGGTGCCGTGCGCGTCGACCATCAGTTCGACATCGGGGCCGAGCGCCTGCCGTGCGGCCCGCACGCGGCCGGCCGAAATGTGCGCCGCGCCATCCATGGCGCCAACCCGCATCTTCAGTGCCTTGAAACCGCCCTTGGCGATGTAGGATTTCAACTGCTCGCCGATGGCGTCGGCAGCCGCCCAGCCGCCGGACGCGTAAGCCGGCATGCGATCGAGCTTGCGGCCGCCGAGCAGCCGCCAGACCGGAACGCCAAGCGATTTGCCAAGAATGTCCCACAGCGCGATGTCGACGGCGCTGATGGCGGCGATGCTCATGCCGCGCCGCGCCAGTTGCGGCATGGCGTGGCCGCCACGCGCGGCGCTGTCGTGGCGCACGCCATTGTAGAGCATCTCCCATATGACGCCGATATCGGCCGGATCGCGACCGATCAGTTGCGGCCCGACCTCATGGTTCAGCATGTGGACGAGCGCACCGTAGCTGCCGGCACTGCCGGCGGCGTTCTTGCCTTCGCCCCAGCCGACCAGCCCGTCATCGGTCGCGATGCGCAGGATGGCGGCGTCGAAGGTCGTCACCTGACCGAAGTCGCTGCGGTGCTGCCGAGCGGCTTCGATCGGACCGCGGCTCAACCAGGCTTGGACGGACTTGATACGCATATTCTTCCCCAGCCCCGCCGCCGGTCAGGGCGGAAGGGCGAATTTCCCAGAGGCAGTCGGCTACTTGATCAGCGGCAATAACGTTTCGGCGTTGATGCGCATCTGGTCGGTGTAGAATTTCTCGGTGAGCACGCTGGAGCCGTGGTCCTGGATGAACTTCAGCTGCTCGGGCGAGATGTCGACCGGATTGCGCTCGACCATGTCGGGATAGGGGGCTGCCGGCGTCCGGTCGACGGGCGCGACGAACTCGTTGGTCAGCGCGCCGTCGTAGCCGATCTCGCGCAAGGTGGCGACGATCTTCGGCCAGTCGATCTGGCCGAGGCCGGCGGCAAACCGGTTGTTGTCGGCGACGTGGAAGTCGAACAGGCGCTTTCCGACCTGCCGGATCGCGTCATGGACGTTAAATTCTTCCATGTGGAGGTGGTAAGCGTCGAGGCACACGCCGCATTCGGGGCTGACCGCGTCAGCCAGCGCCAGTGCCTGGGCGCCGCGATTGAACAGATAGGTCTCGAAGCGGTTTAGGGGTTCGACAGCGATCTTGACGCCGACCTTCTTGGCGTGGGTGAAGCATTCACGGGTGGCGTCGACGACCCACTTCCATTCCTCTTCTTCGGTCCCGTCAGGCACGACCTTGCCGACGGTGGCCGGAACCAGCGTGATGATCTCGCCATCGAGTTCGCTGACCATGGTCAGCACGTCCTTGACATACTGAACGGAACGCTCGCGCTGGCCCTGGTTCCTGGCGGCAAGGTTGCGCTCGCCCAGCATCAGGGTCACCGCGCCCCAGCAGCGAATACCATGCTCCTTCAGCAGTGCCCGGGTCTCCTTGGTCTTGTACTGCTCGGGCTCGCCGGAAATCTCGATCGACTCATAGCCGAATTTCTTGATGCGCTTGAGCGTCGTCTCCAAGGGTTCCGCGCGCATCCAGTTGTGCGTCGAAAGATGCATGGTCTGTCCCTCCCAAATCGTCTCTATGGTTCGCCTGCGACATGCATCGCCAAAAGGCGACACAAAGGTTCCTCCCCAAGGCGTTCCCAGCCTTTTTTCGCAAACTGGTTCGACCAATTGGGCCTGAGGCGAGGTCTACAGCAAATTCTCCAGATCGGCAAGAAGCGCTGGGGTGCAACTTTCTCTGTGGATTATTTCATTGATTATATTGAGATATATAGGCCTGCAACAGGTGATTTTGGGGTCTTGATGGCGCATTGCGCGGCTTGACCAAATTTCCACATTTGGTAATACCAGAATGGCGGTGCGTGCAAGCACCCGTTGAGAAAAGACCAAAGTAGCTGGCCCTGCTTCCAATCGGCGCTATGCTCGGTCGAGAGAGAAATGAGGGAGGATGCGATGCCGACGACAATGAAGGGCCCTGGGCTGTTTCTGGCGCAGTTCGCGGGCGACGCCGCGCCGTTCAACTCACTGGCGTCGATCACCAAATGGGCGGCCGGTCTCGGCTACAAGGGCGTGCAGATCCCGACCTGGGACGCGCGGCTGTTCGACCTCAAGAAGGCGGCTTCTTCCAAGGCCTATTGCGATGAGGTGAAGGGCATCTGCGCTGACGCCGGCGTTGAGATCACCGAACTGTCGACGCATCTGCAGGGGCAGTTGGTCGCGGTTCATCCAGCCTATGACGCGCAGATGGATGGCTTTGCGCCGCCGTCGGTGCACAACAATCCCGCAGCCCGGCAGGAGTGGGCTGTCGAGCAGATGAAGTTCGGCGCTAAAGCATCGCGCAATCTGGGCCTGAATGCTTCAGTGTCGTTTACCGGCTCGCTGGCTTTCCCTTACCTCTATCCGTTCCCGCAGCGACCGGCTGGACTCATTGAGGAAGCGTTTGGCGAGCTCGGCAAACGCTGGAAGCCGATCCTCGACGTCTACGAGGACAACGGCGTCGATGTCGGCTATGAGATTCACCCCTCTGAAGACGTGTTCGACGGCGCCACCTTCGAGATGTTCCTCGACGCGGTCGGGGGCCACAAGCGCTGCAACATCAATTACGATCCGTCGCACTTCCTGCTGCAGCAGCTCGACTATCTAGAATTCATCGACATCTATCACGAGCGCATCAAGGCGTTTCACGTCAAGGACGCCGAGTTCAACCCGACCGGCCGGCAAGGCGTCTATTCCGGCTACCAGAGCTGGACCAACCGCGCCGGGCGCTTCCGTTCGCTGGGCGATGGACAGGTGGATTTCGGCGGCATCTTTTCCAAGCTGACGCAGTACAATTATGATTCCTGGGCGGTACTGGAGTGGGAGTGCTGCCTGAAGCATCCGGAGGATGGTGCGGCCGAAGGCGCGCCTTTCATCGAGCACCACATCATCCGGGTGACCGAAAAGGCATTCGACGACTTCGCCGCCGGCACCACCGACAAGAAGTTGCTGCGCGCCATGATGGGAATCTGACGCGGTTTCCCC
>NZ_RZTF01000287.1:0-8644 GCF_004023175.1 Mesorhizobium sp. M7A.F.Ca.MR.362.00.0.0 | reverse complement strand
CCGTCACTATACGGGGAGAAGTGCCCGGCAGGGCGATGAGGGGCGGCGCCGACTTTGCGAGAAAACAACCGACAGCCGCTCTATGCGTCGACATATAGCATCGCCATAGCCGCGAACACGATGCCAATCGGGGTTGGACCGCTACATCGACGGGACTGCCATCTGGTCGCGCCCTTTGCCCTGATATATCCGGCTGCAATCCGTCACATGAGTGAAGCCGTGAAGACATCCAGCCTGACCGGCGCCGTTTCCCCGATGATCCCGGTGCTCGTATGCGCGCTGGCGATCTTCCTGCTGTCCGGGATGGATGCGGCGATGAAGATCCTGGTCATCGCGGTCGGCGTCTACAACACCTTGCTGTGGCGCAGCATGGTCGCGACCGTGGTCGCGGGCGCGGCCTGGCTGGCGGGACCGCGCCTAAAGCCAACCGTTCCGGTGCTGAGGCTGCATGCGCTGCGTGCCGCGATTGTCGGCGTCGTCCTGATATCCTTCTTCTGGGGCTTGGCCAGGCTGCCGCTCGCGGAGGCGATCGGGCTCAGCTTCGTGGCGCCCCTGTTTGCCCTGTTTCTCGCCGCGCTGTTGCTGGGCGAACGGATCCGGCGCCAGGCTGTCTGGGCATCGCTGGCCGGCATTGCCGGCGTCGCCATCATCATGGCCGGCCAGTTCGGGCAGGCAGACTATTCGCAAGATGCCATGCTCGGCACGGCGGCGGTGCTCGTGTCGACGGTGTTCTACGGCTACAATCTGATCCTCGCCCGGCAACAGGCGCAGTTGGCCAAGCCGATCGAGATCATGCTGTTCCAGAACCTTTGCGTTGCCATCCTCCTCGGCCTCGCAGCACCCTGGCTCGCCGTCGCCCTGCCGAGCAATCTTTGGCTTCCTTTGGCCGGGGTGACGGTGCTGTCGCTCGCCGGGCAGTTCCTGATGAGCTGGTCCTACGCCCGCGCTGAAGCGCAATATCTGATCCCGACGGAATACTCGGCCTTCATCTGGGCGGTCGCGCTCGGCTGGTTCTTCTTCGGCGAGGAGGCGACCTGGACCACCTTGGCCGGAGCATGCCTGATCGTCGCCGGCTGCCTGATCGCCGCGCGGGCCAATCCAAGGCTTGCCGAGCCCATCGAAATGGCGGTTTGAGCGCCGACGTTCAGCGCCCTGCAGGTTCGCGAAATACCCCAGTCTCCACCTCGTGGATGAAGTGAGCGATGAGAGCCGCGCATTGGCGATGATGCGTTTCGAGAAGCATGTGTCCGCTCTCAAAGACATGGATTTCGACTGCGTCGAGGTCGCGGCTGTAGGCCATGATCTCGTCCAGCGCGAAGAAGGCGTCGTGCCGTCCCCACAGCACGAGGCATGCTGGCTGTTGGTCGCGGAGATAGGCCTGGATGGCCGGGAAGCGGGCGATGTGCGAGCCATAATCGGTGAAGAGTTCGAACTGAATGTCGGTGTTGCCGGGCCTCGCCAGGCGCTCCGTATCCAGATGCCAACCCTCGGGCGGAAACAATACCTTCAGACGCTCGGGGAGACCGCCGATATATTGGTTTCGGGTCCCCTCGAAATTCATCCAGTCCGGCAGTTTGGCGCGGTTTTCTTCAGTCGGTTCGGCGAAGAATGCCTTCGGCGCGTCCCATTCCGGTCCCAGCCCCTCGTCATGAGCATTGCTGTCCTGCGCGATCAGGCCGAGGATGCGATCCGGCTGCCGTGTGGCGAGATGGTAGCCGACAGGCGTGCCGAAGTCAGTGATGTAGAGGAAGAATCGCTGGATGCCGAGGGCCTCGACGAAGGCTTCGATCGTGTTGGCCAGGTTCTCGAACGTGTAGTCATAGGCATCGATGGAAGGGGCGGACGAAAAGCCGAAACCGGGCAGGTCCGGCGCCACCACATAGGCTGTCTCCGCCAGCGGTTCGATGACATTGCGATAGACGTGCGACGAAGTCGGATATCCGTGCAGCAGCAGGATTGCCGGTCTGCCGGGGTCGCCGGCATGACGGTAGAAGATGTCGAGGCCGTCGACATTGATGGTTTCGTGGTAGGTCTTGTAACGATTGCTGCACATCCTCTCTCTCCCAGTGGTCCGCGCCGACCTGGCGGTGCTATGGGTTCGACACCACGTATCCCTGTGATAGTGGTTACATCATGTAACCGTATAATTCGGTTAATGAGGTTATGTTCCGTGGGCGATGCATACACCGAATGGGTGCCGGATCACTTCATCGGCGGGCATCCCGCTTTGGACCTGTCGAATGCCGTGTTCGACCGGCGGGCGCCGGCAGCTGATAATGAACTGTTCAAGTCCGTCCGGGATGTTGCGAACTGGTTCAACGCCTCAGGGCTTGCTGACGATCGCCAGGCGCAGGCCGTTGCCGGGATAGCGGATGGGCGGTTCGTGGAAGGGGTCCGCGAAATGCGGGAGGCGTCATTTCAGGTTTTCGAGCCAATCGCCGCGGGCAAACCGTCTGCGGCCGAACCGCTTGGCCTGTTATTCTCGCGCACGGCAAGCTCGCTTGCCGCCGGCTCTATCGAACTGGATGGCACCAGACCGAAGCTTGCCCTTGCCCGGTGGCGGGACCCGGACGCCATCACCGCGTTGCTGGCTATGCTGTCCATCCAAGCGTTCTTCACCCTGCCGCGCGACAGGCTGCATTCCTGCCCTCGCTGTGGCTGGCTTTTCCTCGATACGTCGCGAGGCGGCAAGCGGCGCTGGTGCAGCATGCGCACCTGCGGCAACCGCGAGAAGGTGTCGCGCCACCGAGGTCATGCCCATGCCTAGACCCGGGTTAGGCACGTCGCTTGCTGCGGGCAGGACGGATGCCGGCGCGTCACTCCGGAAGACCGGCCTTGCGAAAACCATCGACGAAATGCTCGAGCGTAGCGGCGTCGCGGAATGGCTCGGTCGTCGCCCAGTGATGGGTTGTGAAATGCGGGTTGCCGACGAGGAACAGCTCGGCCTCCGAGCGCGCTTCTTCGAGCCGGCCGAGTTGGGCCAGGCTTGCGGCCAGGAAACGGCGTGAGCTTGTGCGATAGGTCTCGTCACGGCGCAACGTCTCGATAGCGGCTTGGTAGTCGCGCGCCGCATATTGCGCCTGGCCGAGCGTCAGATAGTACCAGCTCGCCGGAAACGGGTTCAGCCGGAACGCCTTGCCGATGTGCTCGAGGCCTTCTTCGACCCGTCCAGCCAGGACCGCGATGTCGGACAATGCCGCCCAGGTGTCGGCCTCGTTCGGGTCGAGCTCGATCGCCTTGGCGAATTCCGCATCCGCTTCAGTGAAACTGCGCTCATAGGCAAGCAGATAAGCCAGGATCCAGCGACAGCCGGCATCGTTGGGATCGATCGCCACGGCCTTGCGCGCCAGCTCCAGGGCAACGCTGCGGGCAGCCTCGGTTGGTCCGCCCCAATGCACCTGTCCCATCCAGTGGTTCATGGCAAGCCAGCGATAGGGCTCGGCGTAATCAGGATCGAGCGACACCGCGCGCGTCAGCATCAGATGCGCTTCCTGCGCCATCTGCGGCGAATCGTCGATCAGCTTGCGCGCCCGCACGCAGAGATCGTAAGCCTCGAGATTGCTGGGTCGGTTGCGCGGCGGCGGCGCGCGCAGACGGCCAAGCAACGCCTCCACAATCTTGGCCGTAACCTCGTCCTGAACGGCAAAGATATCGTCCAGGCCGCGATCGAAGCGTTCCGCCCACAGATGGTCGCCGCTCACCGCGTCGACCAGCTGTGCGTTGATGCGCACGCGCCCCGCGGCGCGTCGTGCGCTGCCTTCCAGCAGGTAGCGCACGCCAAGATCCCCGGCGATCTCGCGCACGTCCATCGCTTTTCCCTTATAGGCAAAGGTCGAGTTGCGGGCGATGACGAACAGGCCGGAGATCCTGGACAGGTCGGTGATGAGGTCTTCGGTCAACCCGTCCACGAAGGAATCCTGCTCGGGATCGTTGCTGAAATTGACGAAGGGCAGCACGGCTATCGATGGTTTGTCGGGCAGCGGCAAGGGTTTTCGCTTGGCCTCGCCGAGCTGTTCGACGGCCCCCGTGAAACGGTAGCCGACGCGCGGAACGGTGGATATCCATTCGCCGTTCTCGCCGACAGGACCAAGCAGCTTGCGCAACTGCGCGATCTGGACGGTGAGGTTGCCTTCCTCCACGGCCGTGCCCGGCCATGCAGCGTCCATCAACTCGGCCTTCCCCAAGATTTCACCGGGCCGCCCGACGAGTGCTGCAAGCAGGCTCAGCGCGCGATAGCCAACGGCAACGGGGACGTCGTTCCGAAGCAGCGTTCCCGCACCCGGATCAAGCACGAACGGACCAAAGGCAAAACGCGATCCCTGCATAGGCGCATCTATAGAGCAATTCCAGGAAAAGTGTGAAGCGGTTTTCTGTTCGGAATTGCGTCAAAACAAAGGGTTAGAGTAGTTTGCCGTTTCCGTGAGCCGGTGAACTGCTCTGGCTCGTTTGGAAGTTTTGAGAACTATTTGGGAGGGCTTAATTACGGCGCCGTCCGTATCGCGCAGAATTCAACCTCATCGAGAGCCCCAGGCCCTCAAACCATATGGAGGTTGCCATGACCAATACACTTGCATCAGCCCAGCGTTGTGCAGCGCGACCGGGAACGCCCGTGCGGCCGGCATCGCGCCGGCTCCTGAAGACCCTGCGAAGCATCATAGCGAGTTGGCACGATCGGACCTGGCGCGAACGGATACGCTTTCGCTGGCAACTCAGGCAGATGTCGAAGGACAATCCGCATCTGATCGACGATATCGGCCTGACGATACAGCAGGTCGAGGGAGAGATCGCCAAGCCCTTCTGGGAACGATAGAGCGAATGCCGCAATTGCGTCGGGCGTCAGCGCACCGCCTCGCGATGGGCGCCCAAACCGAGGTCGCTTTGGGCGACATGCATCAGAGCGCATCCATATGTACGCCATTGGCAATCTGAGTGCAGCCGGGCAGGCCGAATTGCTCGGCCCACAGACATAGTGAACCTGCTGCTGCGTTGAGCGCCGCGCCGCGTTCTGTCAGCGAATAGACTACTTTCGCTGGAACCACGGAAAAGACCTTGCGGTCGACAAGGCCGTCCGCCTCCAGTTCTCGCAATTGTTGCGCCAGCATCTTTTCACTGATGCCAGAGAGCGCCTGTTTCAATCGACCAAATCTGCGCGACGCCGTTCCGAGTTCGCAAAGGATATCTACTTTCCACTTTCCTTCGACCATCCTGACGGCCGCTGCAAAGCCATTGTCCGCGGAATTGTTCATCGCGCGTTCCTTACCTTCTGGTGACCACTTACGCCCGGGTGCGTATCGCGCGCCGCTCGTTTTGACATACCTCTCAAGACGATCACAGCAAAACGCGGTCTGACGCCGCCAATTGATATGGAGTGTGGAATGAAGCTTTCAATCACGGTTATTGGAACGGGCCGTATGGGCTCGGCGCTCGCCGGCAGCTTGCTTCAGTCCGGATACCCGACGACTGTCTGGAACAGAGCCAGACAGAAGACCGATCCACTCGCCAGGCTGGGCGCAATCGTCGCGCCCTCCGTCGAGGAAGCCGTGAACGCAGGCGAGATCATCATTGTGAATGTCAGCGACTATGAGGCGACAAAAGCGCTTCTCCAAAGTGACGCCATCGCCTCAGCCATTCGCGGCAAGCTGATCGTGGAGTTGACTTCCGGGACGCCAAATGGCGCACGGGAAGCCGCTGATTGGTATAGGGAGCACGGCGCAAGCTACCTTGATGGCGCGATCATGGCGACGCCGGATTATATCGGCACGGACGCCGGAACCATCCTGCTTGCCGGGCCAAGGGCGGCTTTCGACACGAACCGCGATGTGTTTCGCGCTTTGGGTGGCAATGTTCAGCACGTTGGCGAAGAACCAGGGCGTGCGAACGGGCTCGATAGCGCACTACTGGCTATCATGTGGGGCGCTCTGTTCGGGACGCTCCATGCGATCGCCGTGTCGCAGGCCGAAGAGATCGAACTCGGTGAACTGGCGCGGCAGTGGTCCGCGACGGCGCCGGTCATTGACGGCCTGGTGACCGACCTCATCAAGCGGACGAGCGCTGGCCGATTTGCCAGCGATAACGAAACGCTCTCGTCGATCTCGGCGCACCACGGCGCAATGCAGCATCTATTGGAGGTGATGCAGTTCCGCGAAATCGACCGTTCAATAGTCGATGGTTATGATGCGATATTCAAACGGGCCATAGCGGCGGGCCACTTGCACGATGATTTCGCCGCGCTCTCGAATTTTCTGGCGACAGGGAAGTAGCATGCCTTTGACGCATCTCATTGATAAGTATTGTGCATCGTGGTCCACCGAAAACGCCGGGAAGCGGCGGGTGTCGCTGTTATCGATCTTGAGCGATGGCGCGACGTATACCGATCCAACCGTTCACGCAGTTGGTGCTGAAGAACTTCTAGCCCACATTGCAGGAATTCAGAGCGAGTATCCGGGTGCATGCATTCTGCGGACCAGCAACGTGGATGTTCATCACGGCGTCGCGCGCTTCGCGTGGAAGTTTGTGATGCCTGACGGTTCGTCTTTACCCGAGGGCCTGGACATCGCTTTTCTGGATGAGGAGCAGAAACGGATAACGCGCATCATTGGCTTCTTCGGTTTGTTGAAACCAGCTCGATCTCTGGCAGAGGGCGGCGTCAGCTAACCGGTCAAAAGCTGACATTCGAACATGTCAGCGCACCGCCTCGCGGTGGGCGCCGGGCAGGCGGGTGGCGATCAGCTTGTCGATGCGGCGGCCGTCGAGATCGACCACCTCGAAGCGCCAGCCCTGGGCGTCGACGCATTCGCCGGTCGCCGGCAGATGGTGCATGTGCGACAGCACATAACCGGCGACGGTTTCGTAATCGCGGTTTTCCGGCAGGTCGATGCCGAGAATGTCGGCCATCTCGTCGGCCTGCATGTAGCCGGCGAGCAGCCACGAGCCGTCCTCGCGCTTGACCGCGTTCTCCTCGTCGCCGGCGTCTGTGTCCGCGCGGAACACGCCGGTGATGGCTTCCAGAATGTCGGCCGGGGTGACGATGCCTTCGAAATGGCCGTATTCGTCATGCACCAGCGCCATCGGCACGTCGGATTCCTTCAGCTTCTGCAGCACATCCAGCGCGTCGGCCTGGTCGTAGACGATGGGGGCTGCGCGCACATGCCTGCGCGGGTCGAGCACGCGGCCGGCAAGCAACGCCGCCAGCACGTCACGCGTCTGGACCACGCCGACCATGACGTCGACGCCGCCGTCGCCTGCCGGCAGGCGCGAATGCTGGGTTTCCATGAGCAGCTTGCGGATGGCCGCCTCGTCGGATTGCAGATTGATCCAGTCGACCTCGGTGCGCGGCGTCATCACCGCGCGCACGGCGCGGTCGCCAAGCCGCATGACGCCTGCGATCATGCGCCGCTCGTCGGATTCGATGGTGCCGTGATGCTCGGCCTCGGCGACCAGCATCTTGATCTCCTCATCGGTGACCTTCTCCTCGCTTTCGCCGCGCTGGCCGAGCAGCCACAGGATGGTGCGGCCGGAGAAATCGAGCAGGAAGACCAGCGGCGCCGAAACGGTGGCGAGGATGGTCATTGCCGGAGCGACCCTGGCGGCGACCCGCTCTGGGTCGCGCAAGGCGATCTGCTTGGGCACCAGTTCGCCGACGATCAGCGAGAAATAGGTGATGATGGCGACGACGATGCCGACGCCGAGCGGATCGGCGACGGTCTCGCGGATGCCGGTCGAGGCCAGGAACTGCGCCAGCCGTTCGCCGAGCGTGGCGCCGGAAAAGGCGCCGGAGAGGACGCCGACCAGGGTGATGCCGATCTGCACCGAGGACAGGAACTTGCCGGGATTGGAACCCAACTCGAGCGCGCGGCCGGCGCCATTGATGCCGCGGTCGATCATCGCTTTCAGGCGGGCCGGTCGCGACGAGACGATGGCAAGTTCGGACATCGACAGAAGGCCGTTCACACAGATGAGGACGACCACGATAGCGATTTCTACGTATAACATGAGCGGTCAATAGCATTGCGGCGCGGTCTTCGAAAATAGTCCGACGTGATTTTTGAGAAATGACCGGTATTTCGGTCACGCGGCATCCCAGGGCGGCGCCGAAAAATGTTCGACGAGGGCGTCGACGACAACCCGTACCTTTGGCGTGAGCGCGCGCGTTACCGGCCAGACGGCATGCACGACGATGTTCTCGACCAGGCAGTCCGACAGCACCATTTCGAGATCGCCGCTTTTGAGGCTGTCGGCGGCCAGCCATGTCGGCAGGAAGGCGATGCCGCAGCCGGCGAGCGCTGCATCCAGCATCGGTTCGCCATGGCCGAGAACGAGTCGCGCCTTGGGCATGAAGGTTGCGAGATGGCCGTCGGAATGCCTGATCACCCAGGGCCGGACGATGCCCTCGCGACCGTAGCCAATGACGCTGTGATCGGCGAGATCCTCGACCGATTGCGGCCGGCCATGCCTGTCGAGATAGTCGGGAGCCGCGCATATGGCCGAGCGCTGGGCGTAGAGGCGCCTGGCCGCAAGCGACAGGCTGTCGTCGAGTTCGCCCATGCGGATCGCCAGGTCGATGCCCTCCTCGATCAGGTCGACGCGGCGGTCATTGAAGGAGACTTCCACCGTCAGGTCCGGAAATTTCCTCGAAATCTCGAAC
>NZ_RZTF01000286.1:8154-8664 GCF_004023175.1 Mesorhizobium sp. M7A.F.Ca.MR.362.00.0.0 | reverse complement strand
GCCTTGATCATCGAGGTGCCGGAGGAGAGTTCCTTCTCGATATCGGGCGCGCCGTCGACGGCGGTGAAGATGAATTCCGAACGGTTGAGCTGCTTGGCCGCAAGCTGGGCGCCGATCGCCGTCGGGTCATTAATGGCAAACACCGCATCGATCTTGTCGAAGCGGGTGAGCAGCGACTGGAACACCTTCAGGCCGCCGTCGCGCGAGCCTTCGGCATTCTGGTCGTCGGAGAGGATCTTGATGTCGGGATGCTGCGCCAGCACGTTCTTGCAGCCCTTCACCCGCTCCAGGATCGAGGACGATGCCGGTCCGTTGAGGATGACGTAGTCGCCCTTGCCGCCGGTGTGGTCGACCAGGTACTGGCAGGCCTCTTCGCCGGCCTTGACGTTGTTGGTCATCACGGTGACGTCGGCGCCCGGCGCCGAAACGTCGAAGGCGGCAACGACGATACCCGCAGCCTGTGCCTTCTTCACCGCCGGCGCGATCGCCTTGGCGTCGACGGCATTGAGC
>NZ_RZTF01000286.1:5482-8144 GCF_004023175.1 Mesorhizobium sp. M7A.F.Ca.MR.362.00.0.0 | reverse complement strand
GCATTGAGCATGATCACGTCGACGCCGGCGGCGATGAACGAATCGACCTGCGAGACCTGCTTGTTGAGGTCATAGTCGGCCGATACCGAGGTCACCTCGACCTTCGGGTTGATCTTCTTGGCCGCGTCCTCGATGCCCTTGATGGTGGCGACGAAGAAGGGATTGCCGAGCAGGCCGACCGAGATACCGACCTTGTTGAGGTCCTTGGCCGAAGCAGGCGCGATGGCGAGCGACGCGAGTGCGACGCCGCAGAGCAGTTTGGCGATGGTCTTCATTGCTTTCCTCCGATTGCCCCGCGCCTCTCACGGTGCGTTACACAAACCGGTCGTTGACGCCGGCGACTAAGGTCAATCACGTTCTTGCTCCTGCCTGGAGCCTGTAGCGGTCGAGGGCGACCGCCACGATGATGACCAATCCCTTGATGATGTACTGCCAGATGTCGGAGACACCGGCCAAGATGAGCCCATTGGAGAGCACCGCGATGATCAGGCCGCCGATCAGCGTGCCCCAGATCGAGCCGACGCCGCCGACGAAGCTGGTGCCGCCGAGGATGACCGCAGCAATGGCGTCGAGTTCGTAGGATTGCCCGAGCTGCAAGCCGTTGGCGGCGTAGAGCCGGGCCGCCGACATGGCGCCGCCAAGACCGGCCAGCAGGCCGGAAACGCCATAGACGAAGAGCAGCACCAGCGGCACCTTGATGCCGGTCAGCCGCGCCGCTTCGGCATTGCCGCCGACGGCATAGATCCAGGTGCCGAGCACGGTGCGCTTCAGCACCAGCCAGGACAGCACAACCACCGACAGCGCGATGATGACCAGCCACGGAATGCCGAACAGCGAACCGTTGCCGATGAAATCGAACGGCAGGTCCGAGTTGAACACCGTGGTGTCCTGGCCGAGCAGGCGGGCGACGCCGCGCACCGCGGTCAGCGAACCCAGCGTGACGATGAAGGGCGGCAGCTTGATGTAGGCGATGAGCAGCCCGTTGATGAGGCCGAAGCCGAGGCCGACCAGAATGGCCGCCGGCACGCCGAGCAAACCCCAGTCCGGCACCAGCGACACCATCACCGCCACCATCGCCGATGCGGCGAGGATGGCGCCGACGGACAGGTCGATACCGCCGGTCAGGATGACGAAGGTCATGCCGGCCGCCAGCACGATGTTGATCGACGACTGCTGGGTGACGATCAGAAGATTGGTCTCCGTCAGGAAGCGCGGGTTCAGGAACTGGAAGCCGGCCGCCAGCAGGATCAGCACCGGCAGCATGCCAAGGGCAGCGAAAGCCGTGCGCAACCGTCGGCTCGTGCCGGTGGCCTGGCCGCCTGCGCTGATCTCGGTCGCCTTGTCGGTCATTGCTGAGCCGCTCCTGTTGCAAGTTCCATGATTTTCTCCTGGCTTAGCGGTTCGCCTTGCGATGCCGTCACCTCGCCCGATATCGTACCGTCGCGCATCACCAGCACGCGGTCGGCGACGCCGATCACCTCGGGCAGTTCGCTGGAGATCATCAGGATGGCAATGCCCTGTTTGGCGAGATTGTCGATCAGCCGGTAGATTTCCGATTTCGCCCCGACATCGACGCCGCGGGTCGGCTCGTCCAGGATGACGACCTTCGGCTCGGTTTCGAGCAGGCGGGCGAGCAGCACCTTCTGCTGGTTGCCGCCCGACAGCGAGCCGGCATTGGCCTGCACCGAACTGGTGCGGATGGAGAGATCGGCAACAGCCTTGGAAGCGCGCCTTTCGGCGGTCGCGAAGTCGCGCAAGCCGCCGGCGCGCGAATCCCGCGCCAGCACGCCCATGCTGATGTTGTCGGAAATCGACATGTCGAGGAACAGGCCAAGTTCCTTGCGGTCCTCGGTCAGATAGGCGATGCCGGCATCGAGCGCCTCGCGCGGCGAGCCGATGGAGATCGTTTTGCCGTCGAGTTCCAGCGTGCCTGACACGCGCCTGTCGGCGCCGAAGATCAGCCGCGCAAGCTCGGTGCGGCCGGAGCCGACCAGACCCGCCAGCGCCAGCACCTCGCCCTTGTGCAGGTCGAACGAACAGTCTTTCAGGAGACGGCCGTCGGACATGCCACGCACCGAGAGCGCCACCGCGCGCTTTTCGTCCGGCGGCCGATGATCCTTCTTGTAGAAAGCCGACAGATCGCGGCCGACCATCATCGACACCAGGCGCGAGGCGCTGAGCTCGGCACGCTCGAGCGTACCGACATAACCGCTGTCGCGCAGCACGCTGACGCGATCGGCAAGCTGGTAGACCTCTTCCATGCGGTGACTGATGTAGATGATGGCGATGCCTTGCGATTTCAGCGTCGCGATGACCTCGAACAGCCGGTCGGTCTCGCGCGAGGTCAGCGACGTGGTCGGCTCGTCCATGACGATGATGCGCGCATTGGTCGACAGCGCGCGGGCGATCTCGACCAATTGGCGCTCGCCGAGCGACAGGCTGGAGACCATGTCGCGGGCCGAAAAGGAGACGCCCAGACGCGCGATGATCTCCCTGGCGCGCCGGGTGCACTGGTCGCGGTCGACGATGCCGAAGCGTCGCGGCTCGTTGCCGAGGAAGATGTTTTGCGCGACCGTCAGATTGGGCGCCAGCGACAGCTCCTGATAGATCACCGCGACGCCGCTGGCGCGCGCCTTGATCGGATCGCCGGTCGCGGCCGGCA
>NZ_RZTF01000286.1:0-5473 GCF_004023175.1 Mesorhizobium sp. M7A.F.Ca.MR.362.00.0.0 | reverse complement strand
GGCCGATAGGCGCCTGAAAGCACTTTCATCAATGTCGACTTGCCGGCGCCGTTTTCGCCCATCAAGGCGTGCAGCTCGCCGGCGTGGACGCTGAGCGAGACATCGTGCAGGGCACGGATGGCGCCGAACGTCTTGGAGATGTGCCGCATCTCCAGCACCGGCTGGCGCGCCGTCTCGGCCCTGGCAATCGCACTCATCGCGCGCCTCCCACTGCCGCATCAGCGACGCCGCGGTCCATGGTGGCGTCACGCCAATTGCTGCGATAGCCTGCCAATCCGCTGAAACGCGACGTGCGCACCGGCTCCGGAACTTCGGCGGCGAATTCGCGCCCGACGCTCTCGAAGGCGAGCGCCGCGGCACCGGTGGCGCTGCCCTCCAGCGTGGCGCCCTGCAGGAAAGCCTGGCCGGGACGCAACTGCGCCAGCAGGCCGGCGAGCAGGCCGCCTGTGTTCAGCCCGCCATCGACGATCACCGTGTTGTTCGAATGGATGAGGTCGAGGCAGAGATCGACCATCAGCGCGACATAGAGCAGCGCCGCGGCCGCGCGTTCCTCGGCATTGGGCGCGCGCCCGACCAGTCGGCCGGAATGCCCCGACATCGGCCCGCCCGGCGCAAAGCTCGGCAGCGCCATGATGCCGGCATCGATCACCCGCTGCACCACTGGGCCGGCGATCTCGCCTTGCCAGCCGGCGCTGATTGTTGCGAATTCGCGCCCGCCCATGAAGCGGATGGTCGGCACTGGGCCGCCGCCGACATCGACGTTGACCAGCATGTCGCGATCCCGGTCGAGTGCGTCGAGCGGGCAGTCCGGATTGAGCACGATGACCCAGGTGCCGGTCGAAACGACGGTGACCGGGCCAAGCTCCTGCCGGCGATAGGCATGCAGCGCCGCATTCGAGTCATGGACGCCGTTGTGGATGGCGATCGGTCGCGCCGCGGCGCCGAGGCGGTGCTCGCCGATAACAGTGCCGGCGCGCTCGAAGGCAGGCATCCGGTCACGCCAGCCCTGCGCGTCGACCAGCGAGGAAAAGTCTTGGCTGCGCGGCGCCCACAGATGCGAATGGCAGCCGAGATAGGACACTTCCGAGACCGCCCGCCCGCCAAGGCGCCAGCTCCAGTATTGCGGATAGCCGAGGATCGATTTCGACGCAGCGAACGCGTCCGGATCGACCTCCTGCAGCCACAGCATGTGGCGGCCGTAGTTGAAGCCGAGCGGCAGCCGCGGCGAGAACGTCTCGGAAAAGTCCGGAATGCGGCGATCGATCCGCGCGGCAATCTCGGCCGGCGGCTCTTGCTCGTAATCGAGGATCGGATGCGTCAGCGCCGCCTCGTCGACCAAGGCAAAGGTGCAGCCATGGCCCGACACCATGACCCCTTCCACTCCATGACCGTCGACCGCATCGGCAACGGCGCTGAGCGCCCAATGGTGGAGCGCTGCCTCGTCGAGCACGCTGAAACCGTCTTGGCGCACCCATTTCGGCTGTGTCCGGCGCTCGTCGATGATCCGCCCGTCCTGGCCGAAGACGAACAGCTTCGAATTGGTCTTGCCGAAATCGAGGACAGCCACCTTCACTGGATGGCTCCCGAGGCTATCCGCACCATGACGCCGGCGTCTTCCAGCATGCGCGCATCTGCGTCGGAGAGGCCGTCATCGGTGACCAGCGTGCCGATGCGGGAAAGCGGCAACGCGACATTGCGCGCGTGGATCGACAGTTTGCGGCTATCGGCCAGCACCACGATCTGGTCGGCGCACAGGCTGAGATCGACGATCGAGCGTACCAGCAGCGGGTGCGATTCCATCACGCCTTCCTGGCCAAGGCCCTGCGTGCCGAGAAAGAATTTGGAGGCGTAGAAGGGCACGGCCTGGGTGAGCGAATGGATGATGCCGGGTTCGCGATGCAGATCACCGCCGGCAACCGTCAGGCTGCAATGGCCGTGGTCGCTGAGATAGGCCGCCAGCGGCATCGAGTTGGTGTAGAGGCGGATGTTGCGCTCGGCGAGCTTGACCCCGAGATGGAAGCAGGTCGAGCCGCCATGCACGATGACGGCGTCGCCGTCACGCACCATGGTCGCCGCCAGAGCGGCGATCTGCCGCTTGGCCTCGACCGCAAGGTCGCGGTTCTCGTCATAGGGCCGGGCGTAGGCGACACCGGCCTGGGAAGCGCCGTCGAGTGCCGAGATGCCGCCATAGACCTTCCGCGCTTCGCCGGCTTCGTCGATCCTGTCGATATCGCGCCTGACCGTCGCGGCCGAAACGCCAAGCCGTTCCTGCAGCTCGCGCACCGAAGCGAACGGACGATCCCGCAGCAGTTCGACGATCTGACGCTGGCGGCCGGAGTCGCTCAATTCTTTCCTCCCGGATGCCATTTTCCATGGCAGTTGGTGCAACTTACTCAACATTAGCCAGATTGCAAGCGCGTTTTGATGATAGTATATCACTATTGACGTAGATCACTCGTATCTGCGATATCAGCGCCAATTCGACCCCGGCAACGGGATTTCGCGCAGGACACGGCCGAGCCGTTGGAGGAAAAGCGCCATGGCGACCCAAGCTGATGCGCAGGAACTGGCGGCCTTGCGGGCGCTTTCGGCCAGCATCGGGCAGAGCCCGCACCTGACCCAGGCGGCAGGCGGCAACACCTCGCTGAAAGCCGGCGACACACTGTGGATCAAGGCGTCCGGCACCTGGCTGAAGGACGCGCTCGTCGATGACATCATGGTGCCGGTGGCGATGGCGCCGCTGCTGAGGGCCGTCGAGCAGCGCGATCGCGCCGCCGACCAGCCGCAGGGTTTCACCATTGCAGCGCTCAACCCGCGCGGCCTGCGGCCGTCGATCGAGACCACGGTGCACGCCCTGATGCCGCAGCGCGTTGTTCTGCATGTCCATTGCGTCGACACCATCTCGCTCGCCGTGCAGGCCGATGGCGAGGCCGAGGTCGTCAGGCGGCTCGATGGCATCGAATGGGCCTATGTGCCCTATTTCCGGCCCGGCCTGCCGCTTGCACGCGGCATTGCCGAGAAACTGCGGCCTGGTGTCGACGTGCTGATCCTTGGCAATCACGGCCTGGTCGTCGCCGCCGAAACCGTCGCCGGGGCGGAGCTTCTGCTGCGCCGTATCAGGTCATTGCTGGCCCGGCCGGCGCGCGCGACCGCCGCACCCGACCTCGACGCCTTGGCGGCGCTTGCCGGCGGCAGCGGCTACAGATTACCGGCCGATGTCGAAGCGCATGCGGTTGCGCTCGACCCTGAGAGCCGCCGCATGGCGCAGGCCGGCAGCCTCTATCCGGACCACGTCATCTTCCTCGGCCAGGGCTCCGTCGTGGCGAAACCAGGCGAGGCCGTGGCCGATGTCATTGCACGACTGGGCACGTCGCCTGCGGCGATCCTGTTTCCCGGCGCAGGCGTGCTGATGCGCGGCGACGCCAGTGCCGGCGCCGATGCCATGCAACGCTGCCTCGCCGACGTGACGGCGCGCATCGATGTCGCCGCGCGGCTGAACTATCTCACCGCTTCCGAGAATGACGAACTGGTCAACTGGGACGCCGAGCAATATCGCCAGAAGCTAAACGCGGCTGGCGGCTAGCATGGGCATGATGCCACTTGCCATCGGCATCGACATCGGCACATCGGGTGCGCGCGCCGTCGCCATGCGCCCGGATTTTTCCATAGCCGGGCACTCGGCCGTCCCACTCGACAGGTTTGGCAGCGATGGGCGAGCTCCCACGGAGTGGTGGCAAGCGGTCAAGACGGTGCTGACGGAGCTGCTTTCCGGCATCGACCGCACGGCGGTCCGCGCCATCGCCGTTGACGGCACCTCCGGCACGCTGCTGCCGGTCGACGCCGCCGGGCGGCCGCTGGCCGAACCGCTGATGTACAACGACAAGGTCGATGACGACGACATCCTGGCCGTGATCGCCCGCACCGCGCCGGCTGCAAGTGCAGCGCACGGAGCGACATCCGGCCTCGCCAAGGCCCTGCGCTTCCAGCATCTGCCGGACATTGCGGCGGTGCTGCATCAGGCCGACTGGATTGCCGGAAACTTCTCCGGCCGCTTCGACGTCAGCGACGAGAACAATGCCTTGAAGACAGGCTATGATGTCGAGGCCCGCCGCTGGCCGGAATGGATCGCGGCGACCGGAATGCGCATGGAGTTGCTGCCGCGCGTGGCCGAACCGGGCGAAGTCACCGGCGCCCTCACCGCGGAAGCCGGGGAACTGTTCGGCTTGCCGCGCGATGTGGCCGTTGTCGCCGGCACCACGGATGGCTGCGCCTCGTTCCTGGCGACCGGTGCTGCCGCGATCGGCGACGGCGTCACTGCGCTGGGATCCTCGCTGACCATCAAGATCCTGTCCGACCGGCCGATTTCGGCGTCGCGCTTCGGCATCTACAGCCACCGGCTCGGCAACGCCTGGCTGGCAGGCGGTGCGTCGAATTCCGGCGGCAAGGTGCTGGCTCAGCATTTTCCGCTCGCTCGTATCATCGAACTCAGCGCAAAAATCGACCCGGAGACAGACACCGGCCTCGATTACTATCCGCTTCCCGCCACGGGCGAACGATTTCCGATCGCCGATCCGGCGCTGCCGCCTCGCCTTGCGCCCCGGCCGGCGGACGACGCCGATTATCTGAAAGCGATGTTCGAAGGCATCGCCGCGATCGAGGCGCTCGGCTATGGCAGGCTTGCCGAACTCGGCGCGCCCGCGCTGATATCGGTCAGGAGCGTCGGAGGCGGGGCGGCGAACCCGGCCTGGACGGCAATCCGGCGGCGCAGGCTCGGCGTCGATTTCCTGCCCGCGCTTTCCGACGAGGCCGCCGCCGGCACGGCGCGGCTGGCGCTGATGGGTGCAAGCCGGGCAGGACTCCTATGAGCGCCAAAACGATCGAACGTCTCGACGGCATCGGGCCGCTGGCGGAGCGCTACGACGTGTTCCTGCTCGACCAGTTCGGCGTGCTGCATGACGGCACTCGGCCCTATCCGGGCGCGGTGGCAGCGCTGTCGGCGCTGAAGCGTGCCGGCAAGACCGTGGTGCTGGTTTCGAACTCCGGCAGGCGGGCGCAACCCAATGAAAGCCGGCTCATAAAACTCGGCTTCGAACAGGGAAGCTGGGATCATTTCGTCTCTTCCGGCGAGGTGGCGTGGCGATCCTTCACGGACATGGCGGCGTCGGGGAAGCTGCGCCCAGGGACAAAATGCCTGCTGATCAGCCGTGAAGCTGACCGCTCCGCGATCGAGGGCCTGCCTTTTGTGCTGACCGGGTCCGGCGATGAGGCCGAACTGGTGCTGATCGCGGCCAGCGAGGGTGACCGCTTTGACCTCGACCATTATCGCAGGCTGTTCGCGCCGGCTGCAGAGCGGCGGGTGCCGTGTTTCTGCACCAATCCCGACATCGTCATGCTGACGGCCGTTGGCCCTCGCTTCGGCGCCGGCCGTCTGGCCGATCTCTATGAAAGCCTGGGCGGCAGCGTTACCCGTATC
>NZ_RZTF01000285.1:5504-8691 GCF_004023175.1 Mesorhizobium sp. M7A.F.Ca.MR.362.00.0.0 | reverse complement strand
GGCGCCGAGGTTGCGCCCAGCCTCTTTCTCCCCGTCACTATACGGGGAGAAATGCCCGGCAGGGCAATGAGGGGCAGCACAAGCCTCACTTTCATATTCGCCAAGGCGCCTTACGGCGCCTTGACCTCCATCATGCCGGTGGCGGTGCGGGCCGAATATTGCGGCCGGTACATGTCCTCCACCGTTGCCGCCGGGTGCGCATAGGTACCAGGCGTCACCGCGCGCACGACATAGGCGAGCGTCAGATTGTGGTCATGATCGCCGTCGGCCGGGTTGAACGCCGCGACGAAACGGTCGTCGCGGAATTCGAGATGCGCGGCATCGGTCTGCGCCAGCCACGAGAAGTTCGTCAACTGGGCGCTGGAGACCAGGCCGGGATTGTCGATCTCGAAGCCGGCCGGCAACAGGTCGGTGACCAGCAGGCGCGACGGCCATTTGTTCTGCTCGTTGACCTTGAGCACGACGACATAGCGTTCGTTCTGCGTCGCCTCGGTGACATTGGCCTCGGTGCCGTCGAGCTTGTAGTAGGTGCGGTTGATGGTGAAGCCGTCGCCGCCGGCCGGCAAGGGCTGGACCGGCGACGCCACGGTGGTGACGACGGCCTGCAGCGGGGTCTTGCCGGTGTTGGCGATGGTCAGCGGGCTGTCGGCCAGGTCAGAGCCTTCCACCTGGTTGGAGTAGCCGCCGGAATGCGCCGCGCCATTGACGGCCAGCGTGATCGTATCATTGCCCTCCTTCAGCGCGCGGGCCGCCAGCAGCATCCAGGATTCGTCCTGGGTGGTGGTCCAGCGGGCTTCCGCGCGTTCCCTGGTCACCAACTTGATCAGTTCCGGCACGATGGTCGGCACCGGCTTCGATTCCGCCGCCAGCGCCAGCATCGCCGCGCCATCACGCAGCCGCGAACCGTAGTCGGAGCGGTAGTAGTCGTAGTCGGTGGTGGACTTTGCCAACTGCAAGGCGGTCTTGAAGGTGGCTTCGGCGCGCGGTGTATCGCCGTAGAGCGCCAGGCTTGCCGCCAGCTGGGCAACGGCCATCGGGCTTGAGAAAGCTTCGAGTTGGGTATCCGCATAGTAGCGCAGGTCGCCGATCGAGGCCTTCTTGTTGCGGGCCAGAACGTAGAGGGCGTAGGCGATCTCGCTGCCACGGTCCTGCACGCTCTGGTCGTAGCCGAGCGAGTTCTGCAAATTGCCCAGCGCCTGGTTCATGGCCAGGCTCGGCACGTCGTATTTCTGCTCGCGCGCCCTGGTCAGGAAGTCGGTGACATAGGAATCAAGCCACAGATCGCCGGAGCCCGGACCCCACAGGCCGAAGCTGCCGCCCGAGGCCTGATAGCTCAGAACCTTATAGATGGCGTCCTGGATGCGGCCATGGATATCGGGATCGCTGGCCATGCCGACGCCGGAAGCCAACTCATTGACGTAGAGAAGCGGCATGGCGCGGCTGGTGGTCTGCTCGGCGCAACCATAGGGGTAGCGGTCGAGCGTCATCAGCAGCGACGGCACGTCGAAGGCGGCGGCCTGCGAAACGCCGACACTGACGGAGGCGCCGTTGAGCAGGCTGGCTGCCAGCAGTTCCTTGTCGACGCGCAGCGCGCCGCCATTGCCCTTGAGGTCGACCACCAGCCGGGTGGTCACCGGCAATTGCGCCGGGCGCACCGGCACATAGAGCGTCTGCTCGACCCTGGTGCCGTCGGCATGGGCAAGCTTGATGGTGAGCGAGGCATTGCCGGCCGTCTGAGCGACCAGCGGCACGGTCAGCGTCTGGCGCTTGCCCTGGGCGAGCGTCAGCTTCTGGGGCAGGGGCTTGTCGCCGGTCGACAGGTCACCCGTTGTTTCGATCGAGAACGCATAGTCGCCGGCCGGACCATCGGTGTCGGCGACGTCGAGGCGCATGACGGCGGCGTCACCAGGCGCCAGGAAGCGTGGCAGGCCAGCGGTGATCACGATGGGATCGCGCACGATGACATCGGACTGGGCGTGGCCGACCGCATCCTTGGTCCAGGCGACGGCCATGACGCGCACGGTGCCGTTGAACTGCGGGATGTCGAAGTCGACCCGCGCCTTGCCGTCGGCATCGAGTTCGACGATGCCGGAGAAGAAGGCGACCAGTTTTTCGGTCGGCGGGTTGCCTTGCGCCTGCATGTTGGCGCCGTCGCCGCCGGTCCGGAGCTTGCCCGTATTGCCGAGCGAGCCATCGATCAGGCGGCCGTATATGTCGCGGATTTCCATGCCCAGCATGCGCTGGCCGAAGAACCAGTTCTCCGGATCCGGCGCCTTGTAGTTGGTCAGGTTGAGGATGCCGACATCGACGGCGGCAACCATGACGTAGGCATTGCTTCCCGGCTGCACGCCGGCGACCGAAACCGGGATCGACAGCTGCTGGCGCGGCATGGTCTTGTCCGGCGGCGTCAAGGTGATGGCGAGCTTCTTCGAGCCCGGATCGACCTTCAGCCATTTGACGCCGATGGCGCGGGCCGGCATGCGCGTTTCCTGCGCATCGCCCGGCCGGAACAGGGTTGCGGTGACATAGGCACCGGCACCCCAATCGTCGCCGACCGGTATGTCGACCGTGCTGCCGCCGGCCGGCACGGATGCCGTGACGGTCTTCAACAGTTTGTCGGAACCGATGTTGATGAGAAGTTCGCCGGCAAAATGCGGCGAGACTTTCAGCTTGGCCACTTCGCCGGCGGCATAATTGTCCTTGTCGAGGGCGATTTCGAGACCGTCGGGCGTTTCGGTGGTGGTCGAGGAGACATACCAGCCGGCATCGAACTCGTAGCTTGTCGCCGGTCCCTCGGGATCCGATGTCTCGACCTCGAGGCGGTACTGACCCCAATCGACCGGCACGGAGACCGTCGCGTCGCCGTCGGCGCTAAGGTCGACCTGGCCGTTGGCGATCGACTTGGTGAAGGTGACAGGTTCGTAGTTCCAGGAATTGTTGGAGCGGTACCACTGGTAATTGCGTTCGACCTTGACCAGCGTCCACTGCGCGCCTTTCAGCGCCTCGCGCTTGCCGTCGGGATCGACGGCGATCAGGCTGAACTTGGCGGTGCCGCCCTGCGGCACTTCATTGTCGGCGAAATCCGGACGGATGCCGATCATATGGCCTTGCGGGCGGATGCCGATGTTGAGCGAACGCTCGATGGCGCGGCCGCCGGTTTCGCGCATCCTCACCGTCACCTTGGCCT
>NZ_RZTF01000285.1:0-5494 GCF_004023175.1 Mesorhizobium sp. M7A.F.Ca.MR.362.00.0.0 | reverse complement strand
CCAGCTTGGTGGTCGAGGGCAGTTGGTCGACGGAGACCGGGAAGGTCACCTTGCCGTCATCGCCGACCACCGGCAGATCGGCGAGGGGAGTGACCGTGGGTTCGGCCGACTGCTCGTCGGCGAGACCGAAGGAAAAGCCCTGGAAGCGGTCCCAGTCGCGCGACGTCGACAGCGTCAGTTCGCCTTCCAGCGCCAGGCCCGCCGCCGGCGCGCCATAGAGGAAGCGGCCGTCAATGTCGATGTTGGCGGATTCGCCCTGGGCGATTTCCTGCTTGTCGACCTTCATGTCGAATTCGATGCGATCCGGCACGAAATCCTCGACCAGGAACATGTGGCTGGCCACGGCCGGCTGCTTGGGATCGGTATATATCGACACCGACCAGGTGCCTCGCATGGCGTTGGGTTCGAGCGGCAGGTCGACGGCATGGCCACCGGCCGAAGCGCCGTCACTGACGATGCGGCGGCTTTCGACACCGTCGGGGCGCGAGAAGACGAAGGTCAACGGCAGGTTCTCGACCGCCTTGGCGGCGCCGTCGCGGGCAAGCGCCGCGACATGAACATCTTCGCCGGCGCGGTAGATGCCGCGTTCGGTCCAGGCATAGACGTCCAGCGCACCTGGCGCCGCGCGCCCGGTGACGCCGCGGTCGGACAGGTCGAAGCCGGCCCGGCCCATATCTAGAAAGACGAAATCATTGTCGCCCTGCTTGGCCATCAGCACGGCCGGCACCATGCCGCCGTCGCCGCGCGTCAGGCCGGGGTTGAAGACGGCATGGCCGTCGGCATCCGATGTCGCCGTGCCGAGAACCTCATTGTTCCTGGCAACCAGCGTCAGTTCGGCGCCGGCTATCGGCTTGGCGCTGCCCAGTGAACGCGCAAAGACGTTGAGCCCGTCCTGCCCCGTATAGGTCGACAGGCCGATGTCGGAGACGACGAACCATTGCGTGGCCATCGAATTGTAGTTGTCGCTCTTGTCGTTGACGGCCTGCGCGGTCAGCACGTAGACGCCGGGCTTGCGCTGCGGCACCGCCTCGTCAACCGGGAAGGAGGTGGTGACCTCCTTGTTGAGATCATTGGCGATGTCGAGCTGGCCTTGCCAGACCGGCGCGCCCATCTGCTCGGAAATGTTGGAGATGTCGTAGCCGTCGAGCTGGTGCAGGAACTGGTAGCCCGACAGAAGCTGGGCCAGCGAACGATCGCCGACGCGGTAGAGCTTCATTTCGGCGGCATTCATGTTGACGGTGACGATCGGAATGCCGCGGCGCGCGCCGGCCGGCAGCACGAAGCTGTCACCGGTGAAGCGGGCGGACGGTGCGCGGTCCTGGACATAGATCGACAGCACCACGGGGGCCGCGGTCACTTCGCCGATTGCCGCCGGCAGGCCGGCGCGGAAGGTGACGTCGTAATGCTGACCATGCTCCAGCCCTTCGACGCAGATTTGCTTGTCCTTGGCCTCGACGCCCTTGGGTGGCGCGTTGTCGACGGTGACGAACGGCGCGTAGTCGACGCCGGTCTTGACCAGATCCTCGGAGAATTGCGCGCAGATGCGCGGCGCGCTGGTGTCGGCGTCGATGGTGTGATCGACAACGCGGAAACCCTTGCGGGCCTTGAGATCGGCATAGTCGGCCTGGACCGCCGGCGACGGGTTCAGGGCAAGGCTGGCTTCATAGGCCTGCAGCGCCGGTCGGTAGAGATCGCGCTTGTCGAGCCCGTTGCCGAGCAGCGCCAGCACTTCGGCGCGCGTCTTGGTGGTGCGCAGCAATTTATAGGCATTGAAAGCGGCCGACGTGCCGTTCGCCGGCAAAGTGGAGGCTTCGGAGGTGCTTGCGGCAGGCTGCACGGCCAGCGTTTCACGCGCCAGGTTAAGCCAGAGCGGGCCATCATCGGGCAGCACCGAGACCGCGGCCTCGTATTTCAGCATGGCGGAGCGGTGATCGCCGGTCAGCACGGCCTGTTCGGCGGCGTTCAGCAAGGCAGCCATGCCTTCGCTCGGCTTGTCATAGGCCGGGCCGAGCAGCTTGTTGCGGTATTGCTGGGCCTGATCGGCCATCCAGTTGGGGAAGAAAGCGAGTTCCGGCGGCGCGCCGATATCAGGATCGCCATCGATGTTGACGACCTTGCCCGCGACCGCGCCGTTGAAGGTTTTCAGCTGGTTGTAGTCGGATTTGAGGAAGCACCATTTGGCTTTTTTGTTGTAGGTGAAGGCGCGGCAGGCCGGGTCTCCCAGGCATGTCGTCTTGCACTGGTCGATTGTCACATTCTGGTCGGACCTGAGATCAAAGCCGAAATAATCGGAATTGTCCGTTGTCGCGATCCGCCGGGCCTCGGCCGCTTGCGCGGCGCCGCTCCAGGCCGGGACATTGGCCCAGGCGAAAAACAGAAGAATCAGGATAGACAGACCACGAGCCGCGCGCATTGCCATAACACCCCTCCAGACACAGCTGACGTCCGGGCATGATCAAGCTTCAGTCAGGCTTGTCAACACGAGGACGCGGCAGGGTTCCGCCTGCCAACGGTTTCCTTTCCGGCCGATGACCGGTAGTACCTCCATAGGACAGGGGATCACGCTTTCTTGCGGCGACGCAAAAGGTGTGAATTCCAAGCCCGCCCTATTTCAGACAATTGGATTGTGGCCCCTTTACGAGCGCTTCAGAACTTCATTCCAATTTTAGTTTTGTAATCTAGGTTGTCTTAATGCCGGCGCATGAAGAGCAGATGTCAGGAGGTCGCGCGCCAGGGCGTGCGCTTCCGCGCGCCCTGCTGCTGGCCATGATGTGCTCGACCGTGCTCGTCGCCGAATCGCGGCCGGCGGCCGCTTTCGAGCTTTTGGGCATCAAGCTGTGGGGGTCGTCCAGCGACGAGGATGCCGATATCGTCGATCCCCTGCGGTACGCCGTGACCATTTCCGCCCCCGACGCCGACAAGGATCTGGTCAAGAAGCTCGAAAATGCCTCGGCGCTGAAGAGTGACGAGGAGCGTCCGGTTTCCGGCTCGCTCGGGCTGATGGCCAAGGCGCGCAGCGACCGCGAACAGCTTGTCGCCGCGCTCTATGCCGATGCCCGCTACGAAGGCGTCGTCACCGTCACCATCGACGGCAAGCCGCTCGACGATTTGCCGCCGGATGCCGAATTCAAGGGGCCGCAGCCGGTTCCCGTGGTGATCGACATCGCCAGCGGGCCGAAATTCACCTTGGGCAATATCCACCTTGAGGGCGACGCGGCAGGGCTGATGAGCGCCGATTATGGCTTGATATCAGGCGGCGATGCGGGATCCGGCGCTGTGCTCAAGGCCGAGGCGCTGATCGTGCGGACGCTGAAGGAGCAAGGCAGGCCGCTGGCAGAGGTGGCGGACCGGCAGATCGTCGCCGACCACGCTACTTCGACGCTGGACGTGACGCTGACGGTCGCCGCTGGGCCGGTCGCCGGCTATGGCGACACAACGGTGGAAGGCACCGAAAAGGTCGACCGCGACTTCACCGAATACATGACCGGCCTCAAGCGCGGCCGGCAGTACTCGCCGCAAGAGATCGATGACGCGCGCGACCGGCTGCTGGCGCTCGAGGTCTTCAACAGCGTGACGTTCAAGGAAGCCGACACGCTCGATGCCGACGGCAACATTCCGATCGGCGTCCAGGTCAGCGAGCGCAAGCCACGCTATTTCGGCGTCGGCGGCACCTTCTCCAACACCGAGGGGCTGGGCCTGGAAGGTTATTGGGGCCACCGAAATTTGTTCGGCCGGGCCGAGAAGCTGCGCATCGACGGCAAGATCAGTGGCATCGGCAGCAATGATCTCGGCGAGCTCAACTACAATGCCGGCATCATGTTCGAAAAGCCGGGCGTGATCGGGCCGGCATCGAAGTTCTTCGCCGGCGTCAAGACGGTACTCGAACATCCTGACGCCTATGACCATTTCTCGGTCAAGGGCAGCACCGGGCTGTCCTACGAGCTGACCAAGAAGCAGACGGTTTCCGCCGAGGTGGCGCTCGATTATTCCCGCATCCACGACGCTTTCGGCAAGCACAAATACCTGATCGCCAGCATTCCGCTGCAATATGTCTATGACAACCGGGACAACCGGCTGAACCCGACAAGCGGCTTCCGGGTGCTGGCCTATGCCGAGCCCAGCTACGACATTTTGAGCGGTGCGGCGTTCCTGAAGCTGAGGGGCGAAGGGTCGGCCTATCAGTCGCTGGACTCGGCTTCGAAGTTCGTGCTGGCCGAACGTGTCGCCATCGGTTCGATCGTCGGCACCAGCCTCGAACATGTGCCAGCCGACCGGCGCTTTTATTCCGGGGGCGGTGGCTCGGTGCGCGGCTATGCCTATCAGGGCATCGGACCCAAGGACTTCACCGGCCAGCCGATCGGCGGCCTGTCCTTCTTCGAAACCTCGGTCGAGATGCGCATCGCCATCACCGATACGATCGGCATCGTGCCGTTCGTCGACGCCGGCACCGTATCGACCAAATCGGCTCCCGATTTCTCCGATGTCAAGGTCGGCGCCGGCGTCGGCCTGCGCTATGTCACGCCGTTCGGGCCACTGCGCATCGATGCCGCCGTGCCGCTCAACCGCGATCCGGGCGACCCGCGTTTCGGCATCTATGCCGGCATCGGACAGGCATTCTGAGCGATGAAAACAGTCTGGCGCATCCTCCGCATTGTTTTCTACACGCTGCTGATCGTGGTCGCTGGCGCCATCGGGGCGCTCGTGGTGCTGACCAAGACCGAGCGCGGCCGCGACAATCTCGCCGGCATCATTTCGCGGCTGGCTTCGAACGATGACCGCAAGATCACGGTCAGCGGCATAGACGGCATCTGGTCCGGAGCGCTCAGCGTCGACCATGTCGTGCTGGAGGACCGCGAGGGCGCCTGGCTGGTGGCGCGCAAGGTGGCCGTCGACTGGTCGCCGCTGGCGCTGCTGTCGAAAAACTTCAGCGCCGACCGTATCGCTGCCGAGCGTATTGAACTGGCGCGATTGCCGGTGGCCAGCACGCAGCCAGCGGGCGCCGAGCGGGGGCACGACGACGCTGCCGGTTTCCATCGATATCAAGCAGATCGATCTGCCCGAGATCGCGCTTGGCCAGCAACTGGCCGGCAGTGGCATCGCCGAGCTTGCGGCCAAGGGATCGGTCAAGGCCGATGCCGCGCCACTGGCGGTCGAGACGGTGCTCAACATCACCCGCCATGACGGCAAGCAAGGGAATGTCGACGCCAAGATCCACTTTGCGCCGGCGGACAACCGGCTCGACCTCGACCTCAAGGCCTCGGAGCCGGCAGGCGGCATCATCGCCAACCTGCTCAAGCTGCCCGACACGGCGCCGGTCGACATAGATGTCTCGGGCACCGGGCCGCTCGCCAACTGGAACGGCATCGGCACGTTCTCAGTCGACGGCAAGATCGTCACCCAGCTGACGGGTCGCCACCAACTGACCGACAAGGGCAATCATATCGAGGCCAAGGGCGACGGCGATTTCGCTCGCTTCCTGCCTGAGAATCTCAAG
>NZ_RZTF01000284.1:8078-8704 GCF_004023175.1 Mesorhizobium sp. M7A.F.Ca.MR.362.00.0.0 | reverse complement strand
CCACAAAGGCAAGCCCAAGAAGCGGCGCAAGCGAAGGCGCGGGCGCAAGGTTTTTGCGCGCGACGAAGCGCGTCCCGCGGAGAATCGATCGCCGGTGCCAGGCAAGACCGGTGCCCCGGCGGCGGAGGCCCACAGACCGTCGGAATCGGTGGCCTCGCCCGTCGCTGTGGTGCCCCGGCCGGAACAGAGCGCCCGTCGGCCGCCGGTCCAGGAGCTTCCGGTGTTTGCGGCGCTTGACCTTGGCACCAACAATTGCCGGCTGCTGGTGGCCGTGCCGACGCGGCATGGCCAGTTCCGCGTCATCGACGCTTTTTCTCGCATCGTCCGGCTGGGCGAGGGGCTCACCGCCAATGGCCGGCTCGGCCAGCCGGCGATGGACCGCGCGGTCGAGGCGCTGAAAATCTGCGGCGACAAATTGCGCAACCGCAAGATCAGAAAAGCCCGGCTGATCGCCACCGAGGCCTGCCGCACGGCCGAAAACGGCGTCGAGTTCATCGACCGCGTCGAACGCGAGGCCGGCCTGAAGCTTGAGATCATCGACCGCCAGACCGAAGCGCGGCTGGCGGTGTCCGGCTGCGGCTCGCTGGTCGAGCGCGACACCCAAGGCGTCGTCCTGTTCGATATCG
>NZ_RZTF01000284.1:0-8070 GCF_004023175.1 Mesorhizobium sp. M7A.F.Ca.MR.362.00.0.0 | reverse complement strand
GCCGGCCGCCGTTCGCCGAGGCTGGCCAATCATATCGTGTCGTGGACGTCGCTGCCGGTCGGCGTCGTCTCGCTGGCCGAGCGCTTTGGCGGCCGCACGGTGACGCGCGAGATCTTCGCCGCCATGGTCGACGACGTTGCCGGCCGGCTGGCCAGCTTCGACGGTCGCGATCGGCTGAGCCATCTCAAGGCCAGCCCGAATTTCCATCTGCTGGGCACGTCCGGAACCGTGACGACGCTGGCCGGTGTCCACCTTGAGCTCGAGCGCTACGATCGCCGCCGTGTCGATGGGCTGTGGATGGACCGCGACAGCGTCGATCGCATGGTCGAAAGACTGGTTGGCTGGGATTTCCAGCAGCGCTGCGCCAACCCTTGCATCGGTGCCGATCGCGCCGATCTGGTGCTGGCCGGCTGTGCTATCCTCGAGGCGATCCGCGCCGTGTGGCCGTCCGAGCGGCTGCGAGTCGCCGATCGTGGCCTGCGCGAAGGTATTTTGAGCGAACTGATGGCCGATGATGGCGTCTGGCGCAACGATGGGCGTGGCAGAGCGTGAGCCCGAACCGAAGAATTAAGCAATGACCAAGAAACCGGAAAAACCAGGATCAGCCAGCATTCGTGTGCTGAAGACGCGGATCAAGAAGAAGAGCGGGCTGAAGGAATCGTCGCGCCGCTGGCTGCAGCGCCACATCAACGATCCCTATGTCCAGCGCTCCAAGGCTGACGGCTATCGCTCGCGCGCGGCCTACAAGCTGATCGAGATCGACGACAAGCATCATCTCCTGAAACCCGGCATGAAGGTGATCGATCTCGGCGCCGCCCCCGGCGGCTGGTGCCAGGTCGCCGCCGCGCGGACGAAATCGACGGCCGACAAGCCGCATGTCATCGGCATCGACTATCTGGAAATGGACGCCGTGCCAGGCGCCCCGGTGCTGCTGATGGATTTCCTCGATCCGGCAGCACCGCAAAAGCTGGCCGAGGCGCTGGGCGGCGATCCCGATATCGTGTTGTCCGACATGGCGGCGCCAACCACCGGGCACAAGCGGACCGACCACATCCGCACCATGCATCTGTGCGAGGTGGCGGCCGATTTTGCGCTGTCGGTGCTAAAGCCGGGCGGGCATTTCCTCGCCAAGACTTTCCAGGGCGGCGCCGAAAACGAGTTGCTCTCCATGCTCAAGAAGAACTTCCGTTCCGTCCATCACGTCAAGCCGCCGGCGTCGCGGGATGAATCGGTCGAGCTCTATTTGCTGGCCAAAGATTTTAAAGGGCGAGAGGCCGGTCCGCCGTCAGGCGGATCGGAACGTCCAGTGGACGTTCCGAAGGCCTCGAGCGCCCGGAGCCATAGCGAAGGGCCGGGGGACGCCGACGACTGACGGGGCACCGCCGGTCCGCCGTCGGGCGAATCGGGCCGTCCAGAAGGCGAGGCCGAAGCGTAGCTGCCATCAGTTGCCGGGTGGGCTCACCGTTTCCAGCGTCTTCGGTGTTGTCAGCCGGCCGTGACCGGAGATGGCGTTGCCGGCGTCGGGTGCCAGCCGGACGAAGGATAGCGATGCCACCGCCGAGACCGCTGCAACGATGAAGAAGGCAATGTGGAAGTCGTCCAGCGACAGCGGGCCGCCATGGATTGACGTCGATACTTCCAGGATTCCGCCGGCCAGCGCCACGCCGAGCGCGACCGACAACTGCTGGAACACCGCTGTAATCGGCGTCGCCTTGCTGGTGTCTTCAGCCGAAACCTCGGCATAGGCGAGCGCATTGACGCCAGTGAAGAACATCGATCGGATGAAGCCGCCGACGAGCAGCATGGCCAGCATCAAGAGATAAGGTGTGTCGGGTGTGAACAGGCCGTTGATGGCGATCGAGGCGGCGGCGACCAGCGAACCGACAACCAGCACGCGGCGGAAGCCGGCGACGCGGAAGATCAGCGCGGTGACGAATTTCATGCCGATGGCGCCGATTGCAGAGACGAAGGTGATCATGCCGGACTGGAATGGCGTCAGTCCAAAGCCGATCTGGAACATCAGCGGCAGCAGGAAGGGCACGGCCCCGATGCCGATGCGAAACAGCGAGCCGCCAAGCACCGAAGAGCGGAACACCTGGTTGCGGAACAGTTCGAGCGCCAGCAGCGGGTTTTTGGCGTGGCGCGCATGCAGCAGATAGAGCGCCCCCGACACGAGGCCGACCGTTACGGTGGTGACACCGACGATTGGCGGCAGATAGGGCAAGCTGACCACCGACAGGCCAAACACCACCCCGGATGCCGCCAGCCCGCTCAGCACGAAGCCGATGAAATCAAGTGGCGGGGTCTGCGCGGGTTCGGTCTCCGGCAGGAAACGCGTCGCCAGCCAGATGCCGACCACGCCGATCGGCACATTGATCAGGAAGATCCAATGCCAGGTGAAATAGGTGGTGATGAAGCCGCCGACCGGCGGTCCGACCAGTGGCCCGACCAGCGCCGGAACGGTCAGCCAGGACATCGCCGCGACGAGTTCGCTTTTCGGTGTCGCGCGCACCAGCACCAGCCGCCCAACCGGCGTCATCATGGCGCCCCCAATGCCTTGCAGGAAGCGCGACACCACGAAAGCCGGCAGCGAACCGGAGAGCGCACAGGCTATTGAGCCGACGATGAAGACCGCGATCGCGGCACGAAAGATATTCTTGGCGCCGAAACGGTCTGCCATCCAGCCGCTGATCGGAATAAAGATCGCCAGCGACACCAGATAGGCGGTCAGCGCCAGCTTGAGCGCGATCGGACTGGTGTGGATGTCGACGGCGATCGCCGGCAGCGATGTCGCAATGACGGTCGAATCCATGTTTTCCATGAAAAGGGCGACCGCCAGGATGAGCGGGATGGTGCGGTTCACAAAACGCGTCCGACTTGATTCTTTTACGGTTGACCGGGAGGCAAGCCAACATGCAGGGCGGTTATCATGGGCCGGCTCTGATGTCGCATTAATTTGCTGTCACTTTTGTGCGACTGCGGGGAGACAGGCAGTTCGCTTGGCCTGCCGCCGTGCCTAAATCAGAACTGCCGGGACGGCCAAGGTCTTCTCGTTCCGTCTCCAGGCGCTGGCCAAGCAGCAAAGAATAGCTTGCGAATGGAGATGTGTCACATTATTGTAGTGTATATAACTACTATATGGACTTTGTCATGGAAGAAGCCGTTTCGGCAGCCGATGCCAACCGTAGATTTTCTCTCATCCTGCGCGGTGTTCGCGAAGGACAAAGCTATGTTGTGACCAGTCATGGGCGACCCGTCGCGCGGATCGTGCCCGCCGATCGACAGCAGGGTGTGGCTTCCCGCTCGCGATTAGCGTTGTTGTCGCGCCTCGAACGCCAGCCTGTTTTGGATGTCGGACGTTGGACCCGTGACGAGCTCTACGAGGACGAGCGATGAAGGTCGCGCTCGACACCAATGTCCTTGCCTACGGGGAAGGGGTCAACGGTGCCGAGAAGCGCGATATCGTTCTCGAACTGCTGCGCAACCTGCCGCAAGAGGCTGCAGTTATTCCCGTTCAGGTCCTTGGCGAGTTGTACAACGTTCTCGTCCGCAAGGCCGGAAGACCGCCTGTGGAAGCCCGGGATGCCCTCCTGGGTTGGCGCGACGCGTTTCCAGTTGCCGCGACAGTGCAAGACGTAATGATGATGGCGGCTGATCTGGCTACGGACCACCACTTCAGCATTTGGGACGCGGTCATTCTGTCCACCGCTTCCCAAACCGGTTGTCGGATGCTCCTTTCGGAAGACCTGCAAGATGGCTTCACATGGGGTGGGGTAACTGTCGTCAGCCCTTTCGCATCGCCGCGTCACGTTCTGCTCAATGCTCTCTTGGGGGAGTCTTCTGGATAGAACGCGAAACACCGAGACGATCGGCTTTTCATTGGCGCTTGGACGTGGTACCAGCCAGCGCCAATCCTGAAAGGGAAGAAACGAGTCGGCGCTGTCCATTCCGGTCCAGCGCTTTTTTGTATTCCCCCACCGCGTTTTATATTCAAGGGACTGGCCATGGCAAAAATCATCGAAACGTCCACCGGCGCATTGGCGCTGACCTTTGACGACGTGCTGCTGCAGCCCGGCCATTCCGAGGTCATGCCCGGCGAGACCGATGTCCGCACCCGCATCGCCGGCGACATCGACCTCAACGTGCCGATCCTCTCGGCGGCGATGGACACCGTCACCGAGGCCAGGCTCGCCATCGCCATGGCCCAAGCCGGCGGCATTGGCGTCATCCACCGCAATTTCTCGCCGGCCGAACAGGCCGAGCAGGTGCGGCAGGTCAAGAAATTCGAATCCGGCATGGTGGTCAATCCTGTCACCATCGGCCCCGACGCGACGCTCGCCGACGCGCTGGGCCTGATGCGCAGCTATTCGATCTCGGGCATTCCGGTGGTCGAGAATGGTGGCACTGGCGGCCACAAGGTCGGGCGGCTGATCGGCATCCTGACCAATCGCGACGTGCGCTTTGCCTCCGATCCGGCGCAGAAGGTCCATGAGCTGATGACCCGTGACAACCTGATCACGGTCAAGGAGAACGTCGACCAGGACGAGGCCAAGCGGCTTCTGCATCAGCACCGCATTGAAAAGCTGGTTGTCGTTGACAGGCAGGGCAACTGCGTCGGATTGATCACCGTCAAGGACATCGAGAAGTCGCAGCTCAACCCGCACGCCAGCAAGGACGCACAGGGCCGCTTGCGCGCCGCCGCGGCCACCAGCGTCGGCGATGACGGCTATGAACGCGCCGAACGTCTCATCGATGCCGGCGTCGACCTTCTGGTGATCGACACCGCGCATGGCCACTCGCAACGCGTGCTCGACGCGGTGACGCGCGCCAAGAAACTCTCCAACTCGGTTCGCATCCTGGCCGGCAACGTCGCCACCGCCGCGGGCACGCAGGCGCTGATCGACGCCGGTGCCGACGCCGTCAAGGTCGGCATCGGTCCGGGCTCCATCTGCACCACCCGCATCGTCGCCGGCGTCGGCGTGCCGCAGCTCTCGGCGATCATGTCGGCGGTCGAGACGGCGCACAAATCCGGCGTCTCGGTTATCGCCGATGGCGGTATCAAATATTCCGGCGATCTCGCCAAGGCGCTCGCCGCCGGCGCAAGTGCCGCCATGATCGGCTCGCTGCTGGCTGGGACCGACGAAAGCCCCGGCGAGGTCTATCTGCACCAGGGCCGCTCCTTCAAGGCGTATCGCGGCATGGGCTCGGTTGGCGCGATGGCCCGCGGCTCCGCCGATCGCTACTTCCAGGCCGAGGTGCGCGACACGCTGAAACTGGTTCCGGAAGGCATCGAAGGGCAGGTTCCCTACAAGGGACCTGTGTCTGGCGTGCTGCACCAGCTTGCGGGCGGCTTGAAAGCCGCTATGGGTTATGTTGGTGGCCGCGACCTTGCCGATTTCCGCGAGCGCGCCACTTTTGTGCGCATATCCAATGCCGGACTTCGTGAAAGCCACGCCCATGACGTCACGATTACCCGCGAAAGCCCGAACTATCCCGGTGGAGCCTGACCAGTACGGGCTCGGGCGGAACCTGACGGCAACGATCCTGCGGCTGTCTCGCCACGCAGGCGCGCTCTGTTTCCTGTCGGCGGTGGTTTTCATCGCCATGACGGCTCTGGAATTCTTCTATTTCCGCCAGTTGAGCGGCGGCTTGCCGTCGCTCGACATGCGCATTTTAGGGTTTACGCCGGACGAAGGCATGGCCTGGCTGACAGCGCTCGGCCGGCGCGGCGGCGAGATCATTCTCGTCTGGCACTATCTGACCTTCGACCTGTTGTTCCCGGCGCTGCTGTCGGTCACGCTGGTCAGCCTCATCCTGGCCACCGGCCGGCGATTGAAGGCTTTCCGCGTGCTGCCGGCGCAGCTGCAGTCGATTTTCGCGTTGGTCCTGGTGCTTCCCTACACGCTTGCACATTACGTTCAGAACTTTGCGGTGGCGCGGCTTCTGTCCGATTTCCTGTCGGCCAACCCGGACTCGCTGTCTTTCGCCTCGGCGCTCACCGTCACCAAATTCGCGCTTTTCGCCATACCGGTGATCGTCATCGCGGCCTTCTGGCTGGCGGGCCAGAAACGCCAGGCCTGATGCCGCACGCGAAGGCCAACCGGGCAGGGGGCACTTGATGAACCAGACCACGATCTTCTGGCCCGTTCTCGCGCATGTGCTGCTGATCTACATCGTCTACTGCGTCCTGGGTCGTCGCAGATACGGCGCAATAAGGTCAGGCGAGGCGAAGGCCGGTCAGTTCAAGGTGCGTTCGGCCGAACCGGCCTCCAGCGTCACCGTTGCCGCCAATCTCACCAACCAGTTCGAACTGCCGGTGCTGTTTTACGTGCTGTGCCTGACGCTGCACCTGACCAACGGCGTCAACTATCTGACCTTGGCGCTGATGTGGATCTTCGTCGCGTCCCGCTATTTCCATGCCTGGATTCACCTGACCAGCAACAATCTGCTGCTGCGCAGCCGGTCATTCTTCGTCAGTGCGGTGATTCTCCTGCTGGGATGGATCTGGTTCGCGCTGCACCTGCTCGGCGCGGTCTGAGCAGAGCGCTTCTGCCTTCTCCCACAGGGGAGAAGGGAAGTCCGTTCGCCTAAAGGTCGAACACCGCGATCTTGCGCTTGTCGAACTTGATGCCGATCTCGCCGCGTACCAGCTTGAGCGCGGCCTCGCCGAACACCGCGCGCCGCCAGCCTTGCAGCGCCGGTACGTCGGCTTCCTCGCCCTCGGCGGCGATACGGTCGATGTCGTCGCTGGAGGCCAGCACCTTGGAAGCGACGCCCTCCTTTTCGGCAACGATCCGCAGCAGCACCTTCAACAGTTCCGCCGCGGCGCTCGAGCCCTCGGGCGGCTGGAAACTCTTTGGCAGTTTCGGCATCTCTTCCTTGGGCAAGGCAAGCGCGGTGTTGACCGCGCCAAGCAGCGCCGTTGCCGTCGACGAGCGCTCCCAGCCCTTCGGCGTCGTGCGCAGCTTGCCGAGGGCTGCCGCGTCGCGCGGCGCCTGCTGCGCCACCTCGTAGATCGCGTCGTCTTTCAGAACGCGGCCGCGCGGCACGTCGCGTTCGCGCGCCTCGCGCTCGCGCCACGCCGCAACGCCCTGCACGATCGCCAGTTCCTGCGGTTTGCGCAGCCGCATCTTCAGCCGCTTCCAGGCGTCCTCGGGATGCGGATCATAGGTTTCGCGTGAGGTCAGCACCTCCATCTCCTCGTTGAGCCAATGGGCGCGGTTTTCCCGCTCCAATTCGGCGCTGAGGTGCTGATAGACCTCGATGAGATGCGTGACGTCGGCCAGCGCGTAGTCGAGCTGCTTGTCGGAAAGCGGCCGATGGCGCCAGTCGGTGAAACGCGATGACTTGTCGAGCCGCGCACCGGTGATGCGCTGCACGAGCTGATCGTAGGAAACACTGTCGCCGAAGCCGCAGACCATCGCCGCCACTTGCGTGTCGAACACCGGATGCGGAACCAGATCGCCGAGGTGGACGATGATTTCGATGTCCTGCCGCGCGGCGTGAAAGACTTTGACCACCGCTTCATTGGCCATCAGCCTGAAGAACGGCTTCAGGTCGATATCGGGCGACAGGGGATCGATGAGTGCCGTCACGCCAGGAGCGGCCATCTGGATCAGGCACAAGATCGGCCAAAACGTCGTTTCTCGTATGAATTCGGTGTCGACGGTGACGAAATCCGACTTTTCGAAAGCGGCGAGAACGGTCTCGAGTTCTTTCTGGGTGGTGATGACGTGCATCAAATCGCTTTTGACAGGAGTAAGGTCTTCCTAGATTTCAGCCGCCGGGGCTTTCGTCAAGCTTTGGCAACGCCATCATCAGGTTCCCGGACCATCGGAATCGTCGTTTCTCCTGGCCAGCCGCGCGAAAACCGTCGAAGTGCGCAGGAGCGCGGTGAAGCGGCCGCGCCTGCCTGCCGGCACACCGGACCGGGCCTGCATGCGGTAAAGGATGACGGCGATGAAGATCGCATAGACCACCGCGCTGAATACAAACAGGGCGCCCGGTCCGAAATATTGCATCGCGGTCGAGGCGGCGAACGGGCCGCCAATGGCGCCGAAGGAATAGAAC
>NZ_RZTF01000283.1:0-8752 GCF_004023175.1 Mesorhizobium sp. M7A.F.Ca.MR.362.00.0.0 | reverse complement strand
GCTAATCTCCCCCCTCGAGGGGGAGATGGCCGGCAGGCCAGAGGGGGTCGCTCGTGAATGTGGGACATCGTCTTACTGAACCAACGGCAACGTCATCAGCCGCCCGAACTCAGGATGCGGCGCCTCATCCCCGCACAATCTCAGACAATTCCAGGCGGTCGCCTGGTTGCTGGTCACCACGGGACGTCCAATAGAATTTTCCATGCCGGTGACCGCGAGGGCGCTACGCAGCGCCGTGCAGGACACGAACAGCGCATCGGCGCTGGCGTCCGTCGCTTCCCGCGCAAGATCGACAAGCGTTGCCGGTGCGATGCGCGCCATCTCGCGGTCATCCTCGAAACCGAGGCAGGTGAAGCTGACGATCTCGAAGCCGCGCGCCGCGAAATAGGCGGCCATCGGCCTGGATGTCTCGACCGTGTAGGGAGTGAGGATGCTGAGCTTGTTTGCGCCCAGCGCACGCAGCCCGCGCACGCCCGCCATCGGCGGTGTGACCACCGGCACGCCGGGCTTTGCGACCTGGATCGCCGCCTCGATCTCGGCATCGCCGATTACCACCGAGGCCGAAGTGCAAGAATAGCAGATGGCATCGAGCTTCTCGTCCGGCAGGATCAGGGCCGCGCCCGCCGTCAGCGCCGGCTGCATCTTGCGCAGGTTTTCAGGCGTCGTCGGGTTGGCATAGGGAATGCGCGCGACATAGACGCCGACCCGCTCGCTCGCCACCATGCGGCGGAAATCCGGTTCGCTGGTGTGGTCAGTGGCCAGGATGATCAGGCCGATGCGCATGTCGAGCGGGCGTGCATCCAGCGCCGGCCGTTTCGGGTAGATCTTGATCTCGGGCAAGGGTTTCATCGGTTACCTCTCGATCTTGCCGTAGCGGCGTTCCAGCCAGCGCAGCAGCACGACCGAAAATAAACTGATGACCAGGAAGAAAGCACCGACCAAGGTGATCGGCTCGATATAGCGATAGTAGGTGTTGGCGACGCTTTTGGCCTGGTTCATCAGTTCCAGCACGGTGATTGCCGACAGCAGCGGCGTTTCCTTGAACATGGCGATGAAATAATTGGCGAGCGCCGGAATCATCGGCGGGATGGCCTGCGGAATGATGATGTGGGTCCAGGTCTGACTGGCGCTCAAATTGCATGCCTTGGCGGCCTCCCATTGGCCGCGCGGCACATTGTCGATGCCGGCACGATAAACCTCGGCCGTGTAGGTGCCGTAATGCAGCCCGAGCCCGATGACACCGGCGACCAGCGGCGGCAACAGGATGCCGATGTCGGGCAGCACGTAGAAAATGAAATAGAGCTGCACCAGCAGCGGCGTGCCACGGATGAATTCAGCCGCCCAGCCGACCGTGCGCGACAGCGCTTTGTTGGGCGAGCGGCGCGCCAGCGCAATGCCCAGCCCGACGACCGCCGCCAGCACCGAGCCGAGCAGCGTCGCCAGGATGGTGATCTTCACCCCCTGGATCAGCGTCGGCATGATTTCCCAGACGAAATTCCAATCCCATTCCATCAGCAGGCCCAATTTATCAGAAGGAAATTGGCCATCAGGCACGCACCCCATCGAGGCCGCGCGCCATGCGTCGTTCCAGCGAGCGCACGCCCCACGAGATGAGCAGGGCGAGGATGAAATAGATGATCAGGATGGTGGTGAATGGCACCAGGGTGTTGCCGGTCTGGGCGCGCACCACCTGCGCCTGGAAGGTCAGGTCGGTGAGCGAGATCAGCGACACCACGGCGGTCGCCTTGAGCAATTCGATGGCGTTGTTGCCAAAGGTCGGCAGCATCACCAGCAGCGCCTGCGGCAGGATGATGTGGCGCATGCCTTGCCACCGCCCGAGATTGAGCGCGGTGCAGGCCTCATACTGTTCGCGGCCGATCGACTGGATGGCGCCGCGCACGACTTCGGCGGCGTAGGCGCCGACATTGAGGCCGAGCGCCAGCACGCCGGCCTGCAACGGGGTCAACGAAATGCCGATGAAGGGCAGCACGAAATAGGCCCAGAACAACTGCACGAAGATCGAGGTGCCGCGGAAGAATTCGATATAGGCGGTGGCCAACCAACGCAGCGCAAAGAAGCGCGATACGCGCCCCATGCCGGCGAGGAAGGCCATGATCAACGCCAGCACCGACCCCATCAGCGTCAGCTCGATGGTGACAAGCGCTCCCTGCAATATCAGGCCGAAATAGCCGGACCACTGGGTCATTTACGTTCCAACGTTGGGTTTAGCTCCTTCTCCCCGTTTACGGGGAGTTGAGGAGCGGTCCGCGTAGCGGGCGAAAAGCCAATTGCTTGGCTTTTCGAGCAACGAAAGCCGGCAGGCAGATGAGGGGCGGCACTAGAGTCTCAGAACTTGGCGCCGCCCCTCATCCATCACTTCGTGACACCTTCTCCCCGTTGAACGGGGAGAAGGAAAAATCACTTCGCCGCGCAGAGCTTGTCGCGGCTGGTCGACATCGCCGCCGCCGCCGAGAAGCCGTAGGGTTCGATAATCTTGGCGAACTCGCCCGATTTCTTCATCTTGGCCAGTTCGACGTCGAAGGCGTCGCGCAATGCCTCATCACCCTTCTTGAAAGCGGCGCCGTCGCAATAGACCGGTGCGCCCTGCACCGGAGCGATGACTTCGAGGTTCGGATCGTTGGCCTTCTTGACCAGATCATTGATCGACAGGACGGGCAGCGAATAAGCGTCGATGCGACCATCCTGGAGCATCTTCACGCCGCTCTGGCCATCCGGCACGACGATGACGCGATCGCGTGGCACGCCGGCATTGAGCGCGAGCTTCTCCTCGGTGCCGCCGCCTGGCGCGCCGATGGTCGCAGTCGTATCCTTGGCGACATCCTCATAGCTCTTGAAGCCCTTCGAATTGCCCTTCTTCACCAACATCGCCTCGGCATCGCAAAGCACCGGCTCGGAATAGACGACGGCGGCGCAGCGTTCCGGCTTCATGAACAGGCCGGCGGTGACGACATCGAAGCGACCGGCCTGCAGGCCGGGGATCATGGCGCCATATTCAGAGATCGAAGCGGCGACGTCGGCGACGCCGAGCCGCTTGAATATCTCGCGGGCCACATCGGGCGCGGCACCCGAACCCTTGCCATCGGCGGCGACCGCCGTGTAGGGCGGCTCGTTGGCGATGGCGAGGCGAGCGAAACCTTGCGCCTTGAGTTGTTCGAGCTTGCTGTCATCGGCCGAACCCACGCTCGAGGCGGCCAGCACCGCCGCCAGCGTAAGGCTGGCGACGCCAGCCAGAATGCCAAGTTTCTTCTTCATTGTTCCCAACTCCTTGTTTCTTGTCTTGCTTTGTTACGGGGCGGCCCTCGCCACCTCGGGACGACTTCGTCGCCCTGGGCATTGCGGTCAGACGCGATGTCCGGCCGCGATGATCTTCTTCAGGAAGCCTTGCGTACGCTCCTGCTTGGGATTGCGGAAAATCTCGTCGGGCTTGCCCTCCTCGACGATCCTGCCACGATCGAAGAACAGTACCCGGTCAGCGAAATCATGGGCAAAGCCCATCTCGTGGGTGACCAGCAGCATGGTCATGTCGGTCTCGGCGGCCAGCTTGCGCATGACGTTCATCACCTCCTCGACCAGCTCCGGATCGAGCGCCGACGTCACCTCGTCGAAAAGCATGATCTTCGGCGACAGCGCCAGCGCCCGGGCGATTGCCACGCGCTGCTTCTGGCCACCGGACAGCTGCGCCGGCATGGACTTGGCCTTGTCGGCCATGCCGACCATTTCGAGCAGTTCCATCGCCCGCTTTTCGGCGGCAGCACGCGGCGTGCCCTTGGTCAGCATCGGCGCCAGCGTGACATTGTCCATGACGCATTTGTGCGGAAACAGGTTGAACAGCTGGAAGACCATGCCGATCTTCTGGCGCATCCTTGTGAGATGCCGCTCATCGGCGGACAGCAACTGTCCGTTGCGCTCCATGTGGTAGAGCTGCTCGCCGTCGATCTGGATATGACCGCCATCGATGCGCTCAAGCGTCATCAGGATGCGCAGGATCGTCGTCTTGCCCGAACCCGACGGGCCGATCAGCGCCAGCTTCTCGCCGGGCATGACCTGCATCGACAGGCCGTCCAGCACTTTGAAGCTGCCGAAGCTCTTCGAGATGCCGTCGATCTTGATGATGGGCGCTGATGCGGACAAATAAATTCCCCGTGCTGGAGAAGCCTGTGCCCTTAACGATGCGGAACGCACCAAATCATGTCAATTGGGAAAATAATATCATGACAATATTTCCCATTCCGCACAATTCTTGAGCAACCAGTGCCGAAGAGTGCGCCGGGATTCGGGTCAGGCCGAGCCGAGAATGGGAGCCTCCGAGAACCGGAACGGAGCGTACTTTTCGTACGTGAGTACCGGAAGCGCAAGAGGCTGCCTTTCGCAGGCCGGCATCACCCGGATAGCGGCGCGCTCGCTAGATAGCGAGCAGCAGGTGCTCGGGATCGCCGAGCAAAAGCTTGGTGACAACGCCGAGGCCGGCGCGCAGTTCCCCCTCGGTGGTCGAACCCAGCGAGATACGTACCGCCGGATGCCACGGCGCAGCCGAAATACGGAAGGACGTGCCGGGTGCAATCGCCACGCCCTGCAGGCGAGCCTGGGCGACAAAGCTTTCCTCGGCCCGGTCGGCCGGCAGTTGCAGCCAGACATGCAACCCGTCGCGCCGGGCGCGATAGTCCACCCCCGCCAGCACTTGCGCTGCAATATCCTGCCGGCGCCGCAAAGCCGCGCGCTGCCAGTGGACAAGCTCCATCGCCGTGCCGTCGGTCACCCATTTGGTGGCGATCTCGGCCACCAGCGGCGTCGCCATCCAGTTCGAGACCAGATGCCGGTTGGCGACGGCGGCGACGTAGCGGTCGGGCGCGGCCAGATAGCCGATGCGCAGACCGGGCACGGTGATCTTGGTGAAGGAGGTGACGTAGAGCGTGCGCTCCGGCGCGAACGCGGCAACCGGCGGCGGCCGGTCTTCGACCAGCGGACCGAGCACATCGTTCTCGATGATGGCGATGTCGTGCTTGCGCGCGACCGCGGCGATCTCTTCTCGCCGCCGCGCATCCATCAGGGTCGCCGTCGGGTTGATCACCGAGGGCTGCACGAAGACCGCGCGGATGTCGGAAAGCCGGCAGGCCTCGCCCAGCGCTTCCGGGATCAGGCCATTGTCGTCGATCGGCAGGCCTTCCAGATTGAAGCCGAGATAGCGCGCCAGCGGCACCAGCGTGTGGTGGCCGATCGCCTCGGTGGCAACCGTCGAGCCCGGCGGCGCGACGCTCATCAGCGCCACGGTCATGCCGGCGGTGGCGCCGTTGGTCAGGCTGACGTTCTGCGGCGATGCATCGAGGCCACAAAGCCTCAGCCATTCGACCGCCACCGCGCGGTGGCGCGGAAACACCATGTTGGGCCGGAACGAAAGTGCTGAACTCGACGGCAGGTTCTCAGCCAGCCAGCCCAGTGCTTGTTTCAGCCGCTCCAGATGCATCGGCTCACAAACCGGTTTCAGGATCGACAGGTCGATGACTTCGCCGAGCCGCTCGGGCAGATATGGCGGCTCCGGCTCGCGGCGCTGCGTCTGGACGAAGCTGCCGCGGCCGATCTCGCCCGAAATCAGGCCGCGACGGATCAGTTCCTCATAGGCGCGGCTGACCGTCTGCACCGAAAGTTTCAGATCGTCGGCCAGCCTGCGATGGGTCGGCAGCCGCGCACCATTGGCCAGGCGCCCGTCATGGATGGCACGCGCGAACTGGTCGGCCAGCGATTGATATGCCGGCCGCCGGATGAGTGCGGGATCGGGTTGCCACAATGTCATGACTTATTAGAGATCGAAATCAGTGCAATTGACAATCGAAATAATGCGCCGTCATGGTGCGGTGGACGAAAAAGTGGACGCCGATGACATCAGCGAAACTCGACCCGATCGACCTGAAAATCCTCGACGCCATCCAGCGCGACGGACGCATCACCAAGCTGGCGCTGGCCGAGCAGGTCGGACTGTCGCCGACGCCGTGCTGGATGCGGCTGCGCAAGCTGGAAAAGGCCGGCATCGTCTCGGGCTATCACGCCAGGATCGCCATGCGCGTCGTGGCACCCGTCGCCACCGTGCTGATGGAGGTGACCCTGGCCAACCACCGCCAGGCCGATTTCGACCGCTTCGAGCGCGTCATCCGAGACATCCCAGAGATCGTCGCCTGCTGGTCGGTGGGCGGCGGCGTCGACTATGTGCTGAAGGTGATGGCGCGCGACATCGACGCCTATCAGCGGCTGGTCGACGGCTTGCTCGACCGCGAAATCGGCATCGATCGCTACTTCACCTACATCGTCATCAAGACAGTGAAGGACGAGATCGCGCTGCCCATAGCCGACCTGCTGCCGGCGCAAGCATGAGGTCAATCTCCCCTACCGTACACCCAGGAGACTGATCGAAACCCCCGTCACGTCGTCATCCTGGGGCGAAGCAAGGAGCGCAGCGACGCGGCGCAGACCCCAGGATCCATGCCGCGACTTCAAAGCGCTGCTGCGGTGCAGAATTCTGCTCCGCTGCATTCCTCGACCAAGATCACGGCATGGATCCTCGGGTCTCCGCCGCGTCGCTTCGCTCCTGCTCCGCCCGTGGATGACGAAGGCGGGGAGGCTTCGGCCAATCTCCAGGTTTAGTGCCGCCCACCGGTCAGCAGAGAGATCATCTGCGCCCGCGGGCCAATAGAGACAATCTCTCTCTATGGGGCTGTCCAAACAGCCTCTCTGTCTGCATCGGGACGGATAATCTTCCCGCATCAGTCCGAACCGGGAGGTCTCGACCATGTCCGCGCATTTCGCCCGCTCGCATCGCCATGAAGCGCTCGATCGCCTCGCCGACCGCCGGCTGCTGCGTGAACTCGCCTATGTCGATGGCCACTGGACGGCGAGCGAGGCTGCCGAAAGCTTCGAAGTCACCGACCCGGCCACCGGCACCACAGTCGCTTTCGTCGCCGCGCTCGACGGCCGGCAGACGACGAAGGCGATCGATGCCGCCGCGCGCGCCTTCCCGGCGTGGCGGGCGCTGTTGCCGCAGGAGCGCTCGAAAATCCTGCGGAAATGGTTCGAGCTGATCATCGCTGCAAAGCAAGACCTCGCTCTGCTGATGACGCTGGAACAGGGCAAGCCGCTGCAGGAGTCGCTGGGCGAAATCGACTATGCCGCTTCCTTCGTCGAATGGTATGCCGAAGAAGCAAAACGCTTGAATGCCGAGAGCGTCACAAGCCATCTGCCGGGCGCCGAGATGATGGTGCGACGCGAGCCGCTCGGTGTCGTCGGCGTCGTCACGCCGTGGAATTTTCCGTCGGCGATGCTGACCCGCAAGGCTGCGGCAGCCCTTGCCGCCGGCTGCACGATCGTTGCGCATCCGTCCTCGGAAACACCGCTGTCGGCGCTGGCGCTGGCCGAACTCGGCGAACGCGCCGGCTTGCCCGCCGGCGTCTTCAACGTCATCACCGGCAAGGCTTCGACCATCGTCGGGCGGATGTGCGAAGACCCGCGCGTTCGCGCCATGAGCTTTACCGGCTCGACCGAGATCGGCCGGCTGATCGCCGCGCAAAGTGCTGCGACGATGAAGCGGCTGGTGATGGAGCTTGGCGGCCACGCCCCGCTGATCGTCTTTGCCGATGCCGATCTGGACAAAGCGGTTGATATCGCCATCGACGCCAAATTCGCCACGTCGGGCCAGGACTGCCTCGCTGCCAACCGTATCTATGTCCAGCGTCCGATCTACGATCGGTTCTGTGCCGCCTTCGCCAAGCGTATCGAGACGTTGCGGACCGGCAATGGCCTTGCTGATAGCACCGACATCGGCCCGCTGATGCACGAGCGCGCCGTCAAGAAGGTCGAGGAACAGGTCGCCGATGCCATCGCTCACGGCGCGCGCTGCCTCACCGGGGGCAAGCGGCACCAGGCTGGCCCCCTGTTCTACCAGCCGACGCTGCTGGCCGACGTCACTGACGAAGCGCTGATCATGCGTGAGGAGACTTTTGGTCCGGTGGCCGCCGTGACGCCGTTCGACAGCGAGGCCGAAGTGATCGCCCGCGCCAACGCTACCGAATATGGCCTCGTTGCCTATGTCGTGACCAAGAATGGTGGCCGGCAGCAGCGTATGGGCCGCGCCCTCGATTACGGTATGGTCGCCATCAACCGCGTCAAGATCACCGGCGCGCCGATTCCGTTCGGCGGCGTCAAGCAATCGGGCATCGGGCGCGAAGGCTCGCGCCACGGACTCGAGGCTTTCACCGATCTCAAATATCTCTGCCTCGATGTAGCTTAAGCTGCGCCGGAATCACCGTTTTGTCAGGAGTCAAAAGAATGCTCGACCAGTCCAACGAACTCGCCGCCTGGGATCGCGACCACTTCTTCCATCCCTCGACCCATATGGGAACGCATGCGCGGGGCGAAAGCCCGACGCGCATCATGGCCGGCGGCGAAGGTGTCACCGTCTGGGACAACAATGGCAAGAAGAGCCTCGACGCCTTCGCCGGCCTCTATTGCGTCAATGTCGGCTACGGCCGCCAGAAGATCGCCGACGCCATCGCCGCCCAGGCGAAGAACCTCGCCTACTACCACGCCTATGTCGGCCACGGCACCGAGGCCTCGATCACGCTGGCCAAAATGATCATCGATCGCGCGCCGCAGGGTATGTCGCGGGTCTATTTCGGCCTCTCCGGCTCGGATGCCAACGAAACCAACATCAAGCTGATCTGGTACTACAACAACGTGCTCGGCCGGC
>NZ_RZTF01000282.1:2302-8756 GCF_004023175.1 Mesorhizobium sp. M7A.F.Ca.MR.362.00.0.0 | reverse complement strand
GTGTAATCGAGCAGCCCGACCGGCAGCGTCTTGGCGCTCACCGAACGGGTCAGCTGCGAGGCCAGAGCGAACTCATTCCAGCAGGTCAGGAAGGCGAAGATCGCGGCCGACGCGATGCCCGGCCCGGCAAGCGGGAACTCGACCTGCCAGAACGCCTGCCAGCGCGTGCAGCCATCGATCTGCGCGGCCTCCGCGAGGTCCTTGGGCACCTGACGGAAGAAGCCGTCGATCAGCCAGATCGTGAACGGCACGTTGAGCGCGACATAGGCAAGGATAAGCCCGAAATGGGTGTCGATGATGCCAAGCCGCACATAGAGGAAAAACAGCGGCAGCGAGAGCGCAATGCCCGGCACGGTGCGCGTCAGCATCAGCCCGAGGAAGACGCTCGATTTGCCGCGGAAGCGGTAGCGCGCGAACGCATAGCCGCCGGCCATGCCGATGGCCACTGCAATGACCGTCGAGGTCACCGAGATGATCAACGAGTTGCGGAAATATTCGATCACTGGAATGCCGCCTTTGCCGATACCGCTGAACATGGCGACATAGGCGTCGAACGAAATCTCCTGCGGGATCCAGACCGGCGGCTTGGCCATGATCTCGACTGCCGGCCGCAGCGACGAGAGGACGATCCACAGGCCCGGCAGGCAGATCGTCAGCATCGCCAGGAACAGGCCAATGCGATAGACGATGCCCAGCAGCCGGCGCTTCAGGCGGGCGGAAGAATTCTCGTCCATCTTCACCACTCCGCACCAATCTGCGTGCGCGCCGCGGCGAGCTTGTTGAAGAAGTAGACGGTGAAGGCGATCGACAGCAGGATCGAGAAATAGGCCATGGCGTTGGCCATGCCCATGCGCCCGTCGCTGTAGGCGGTGCGGGCCACCAGGGTCCATAGCAGTTCGGTGCGGCCCGCCGGTCCGCCATCGTTCATGATCTTGACGATGTCGTAGGCGCGCGCCACGTCGAGCGAACGGATAGTCATGGCTATGTAGGCGAAAGGCATGACGAACGGCCACGTCACATAGCGGAATGTCTGCCACGGCGTGCAGCCGTCGACACGCGCCGCCTCGATCGGCTCCTTGGGCATGGCGAGCAGGCCGGCGAGGATCAGGATGGCGAAGATCGCCGTCGACGACCAGATCTCGGCGATCGAAATGGCGATGAAGGCGAGATGGCCCTCGATCAGCCACGGTATGGCGTCTTGCGTAATGCCGAGCGACTGCAGCGCATTGTTCACCAGGCCGATATTGTCGTTGAACATGAACTTGAACTGGAAGCCGACGAGGATCGGCGAGAACATCATCGGAAACATCATCAGCGTGCGCAGGATGCGCTGGCCGCGTGTCGCTTTCTCGACCAGCATGGCAAGCCCAAGGCCGAGCAGCATTTCGAGATTGAGCGCGATGGTCAGCAGCAGCACCGTGCGGCCGAACGCCCACCAGAAATCGGTATTGGACAGGATCGAAAGATAGTTCCGGATGCCGATGAAGACGTAGAACGTTTCGGGCCGCGTCAGGCGGAACGGCGTGAAGCTGGAGTAAAGGGACAACAGCAACGGCACAACGACAACCGCCGCCAGCACGATCATGGCCGGAAGCAGCAGCAGGAATGGCGCGGATGGCTTGAAGCCCTTCATCAGAATCCTTGAGGTGTTTGCATTTGGACGGCGGTGCGTGGGCCGGGGGCGATGGGTTAGCGCAAACCGCTGGCCGCGAAACGCGATCGCCTCCCCCATTTCCAATGGGGGAGGCAGCCCTGGGAGCCCGTTTCTAGAGCTTGCCGGCGTCCTGGAGGATTTGCGTCGCCTTGGCGGCCGCATCGTCCAGTGCCTGCTTCGACGTCTTGTCGCCGAGGATCGCCGCCTGCAATTCGGGATAGACGGCGTTCGAGATCTCGATCCATTCAGGCGTCTGCGGCACGGCAAAGGCGTGCTTGGCCTCTTCCTGGAAGGCGGTAAGAACCTCCTTCTTGTAAGGATCGTTTTCGGCCTGCTTCAAAACCCAGTTCCACACTGCGGTACGGGTCGGCAGCGGGCCGGCGGCGGCCTCGAGCTTCTGGCTGTCCTCGTTGGTCAGCCACCAAACCAAGGAAGCCGCGGCCTCCTTGTTGGGGCAGTTCTCGGTCACCGAGAAGCCATGGAAGCCGGACCAGCCGGTGCGCTTGCCGGACGAGCCCTTCGGCGCGACCTTGACGCCGACATTGCCGGCGACCTTGGATGACTTCGGATCGTTGAAGAAGCCAGCCCAGCCCGGCCAGTCCAGATTGATGGCGACGGTGCCGGAGGCAAAGCCCTGGCCGAGATCGTCCCAGAGGTAGTTGGTCGTGCCGGCCGGTACGGCCTTGGCCTTATAGAGGTTGACGAACCAGTCGAGCGCCCGGATGCCGGCCTCGGAGTTGAAGACCGGCTTGCCGTCCTTGTCGAGGTATTCGCCGCCCTCGGCGACCACCATCTCGTAGAAGCGACCGTTGATCGCCTCTTCCTTGCCGGCGAACTGCGTGCCGTAGAAATTGGGCGGGTTGGCGAAGAACTCAGCCTGGTCGGTGACTTCCTTCCAGGTATCCGGCGGCACCAGATCATAGCCGTATTTCGCCTTGAACTTGGTCTTGTTGTCGGCGTTCTCGTACAGGCTCTTCTGGTAGTAGAGCGCCGAAACGTCGAACTGCGCGCGCGGCAGCATCTCCAGCTTGCCGTCGATGGTTGCGGACGTGATCGTCGACGGCACGAAAGCGTCGATCTCTTCCTTGGGCAGCAATTTGCTGAGGTCGGTGTAAAGGCCCGTATATTGCGGCGCGAAGGACGAATGGTTCCAGCCGACGCACCAGTTGGTGCTACCCGAGGCGATGTCGGACTTGAGCTCCTTGTCGATGTCGAAGCCGTTCTTCTTGGTCAGGATGTTGACCTTGGCGCCGGTCGCCTTCTCCCATTCGGGAATGCGCTCGTAGAGCTTTTCATATTGCTGGCCGCCGATCAGCTTCACGTCGACGGTCACGCCTTCGAACTTGCCGGGCAGGTCGCCGGCAAGGGCAGCGCCCGCACCTGACGCGAGCAACAATGCACCGGCGCACACGCCGGACAGCAGTCTGTTCATTGGTATCCTCCCTTGGTGCCGCCTCCGCGGCGACCGCAACTCGTCTGATGACAAGAAGTGCTACATTCATATACAAACAAAACATTCATAGACACGTCAAGGCGAAATTTGTTTCCGCCGCGCACGTTCCTGCGTATATGAAGGGTGAAATTCACTGGAGGATGAGCCCATGGACGACAGCGAAGACGAGCGCTATCGCGCGCCGGCGCTCGACAAGGGGCTCGATATCCTTGAACTGCTGGCGGGCGTCGACGGCGGCCTGACCCAGGCCGAAATCGCCAAGAAACTCGACCGCAGTCCCAACGAATTCTATCGCATGCTCGACCGGCTGGTGCGGCGCGGCTACGTCACGCGCCTCGACGGCGACCGCTATTCGCTGACGCTCAAGCTGTTCGGTCTGGCACAGTTGCACGCGCCGGTACGGCGGCTGGTCTCCTATGCGACGCCGCTGATGCGTGAGCTTGCCGAGACATCGCAGCAGGCCAACCAACTCGTTGTTTTTGATCGAGGTTCTGCCGTCGTCATCGGCCAGCAAGAAGCACCGAACTACTGGGGCATATCGATCCGGGTCGGCTCCCATATCAGTTTGTTCGACACCGGATCGGGACATGTGCTGCTCGCCTTCCGCTCACCGGAAGAGCGCCAGATGATGATTTCCGAACACGTCCGCAGCACCGACAAGACGGCGCAATCGACCGAGTTCTTCACCCGTCTCGACCAGATACGCGACCGTGGCTACGAGATGATGGCCTCGATGCAGACAGCCGGCGTCTTCAACCTGTCCGCCCCGGTGCGCAGTTCCGACGGCAAGGCAATCGCCGCACTGTCGATTCCCTACATCACGGTGGTCAACGCGCCTTCCGCGCCCGACATCACCAGGACGATCGAACTGTTGCTGGCGACGTGTGAAAAGCTGTCGCACCTCGCTGGATCAGCAGTCGGCTCATCGGCATGAATTCTTATTTGAATGAAGAATTCCCCCGTGAGATGATTTAAAAAGCCAGAGGGAGGAGCGTCACCATGATCATCGATACCCATCTTCACCTGATCGATCGCTCGGCCCTGCGCTATCCCTGGCTCGCCGGCGTGCCGGCGCTCAACCGCGATTTCTCTTATGAAGACTACGCGACGGAGGCGCAGCGTGTCGGCGTCGGGCGTGTGCTGCATATGGAGGTCGATGTCGATGCGGCCGACATCGAAGCCGAGACCGCTCGTGTGGAAGGACTGTCACGGCAGTCCGGCAGCATGCTGGCCGGGGTGATCGCGTCCTGCCGCCCTGAGGAAGGGGACTTCGCGGCCTATCTCGAACGGCAGCGGGCAAACCCGTTCGTAAAAGGCTTTCGCCGCGTCCTCCATGTCGTGCCCGACGATCTCTCGGAAGGTGCGGTGTTTCGCGACAGCATAAAGCGGCTTGGCGGCACCGGCCTGACTTTCGACCTCGTCGTGCTGCCGCACCAGATCCCCAGGGCGATCGCGCTTGCCGACCTGGCGCCAGATGTGACGTTCGTCCTCGACCATTGCGGCGTCCCCGACATCAAGGGCGGCGCTGAGCATCCGTGGCGTGAACACATGAGCGAGATCGCCCGGCGCCAGAATGTGGTAGCCAAGATTTCCGGTGTCGTCGCCTATGCCGATCCGGGCAGCTGGACGGTCGAGACGCTGCGGCCATACGTCGAGCACACCGTCTATTCATTCGGCTGGGACCGCGTCGTCTGGGGCAGCGACTGGCCGGTCTGCACGCTAGGCGGCGGCCTGTCGACCTGGGTGGCGGCGACCCATGCATTGCTCTCGGGCTGCAGCATTGCCGAGCGCGACAGGCTGTTGTCCGGGAATGCCCGCAAGCTGTGGCGGCTCGACTGACTGGTCCTTTCAGATGGTGGTCGAGACGTGCCGTTCGCGGCCATAGAGCGAAACCAGCAGCACGATGACGAAGCCGAGCGCGGCCTGCACCGCTGCGGGCTGGAAGCCGAGGCCGATCAGCAGCGTGTTGATCTCGGTCAGCACTAGCACGCCGGCGATCGTGCCGAGATAGCTTCCCCGGCCGCCGACAAGTGCTGCGCCTCCTACGACGACCGCCGCGATGGTCTGGAACAGATAGGGCTGGCCGACATCGCCATAGGCCGAACCGGTGAAGCCGAGCAGAAGCACCCCTGCCACGGCGGCGAAGAAAGCGCTTGCCGCATAGGTGATGACCCACATGCGAACCGGGTCAATCAGCGCCAGCGGCGCCGCGCCCGGATTGCTGCCCAGCGCGTAAAGCCGGCGGCCATAAGGCGTTCGCTCCAGCACCAGCACGACGAGTGCGGCCAGCACGACCAGGCTCGGCACCAGCCACGGCACCGGCAGCGGTCCGGCCGATCCGCCGATCGAGACGAAGCTGGATACCGCTTGCGGTGCGGAGCCCGACGGGAAACCCGCGGTCCACAACAGCACAAGGCCTTGTACGACCATGCCGATGCCGAGCGTGACGATGAGCGGCTGGATGTCGAGGCTGCGCGAGATCAGTCCGTTCAGCCCGCCGATGACGAGCGCCAGCGCGCCGACGAGGCCGCAGACGAGGACAAAATTCCAGCCGTCGCCATAGAGCTGCGCCGCCACGACATTGGCAAAGCCGATGACGAAGGGGATCGACAGATCGATGCCGCCCATGATGACGACCAGCGTCTGCCCGATCGAGGCGACGGCAAGCAGCGAAGCGAGCACCAGCATGGCGCGTATCGCAAACGGCGCCGAATAGCCGGGAATGAGGAGCGTGCCGGCAAGGTGCAGAAGGGCGGCGACGCAGAAGGCGCCGACGACGCGGGCGTTGGTTGTGGCGAAGAGGTTTTGGCGCAAAAACATGTCAGCGTCTCCCCATGGCAAGACGTTCCTGCAGCGCTGTCAGCATCACGGCCAGCACCAGGATCGCGCCGTAGGCGATCTGCAGCACGAAGGTCGAGACGTTGAACGTCGTCAGCACGCTTTGCAGCAGGAAGATGTCGATGGCGCCAATGGCTGCACCGGCGACGCCGCCACGCCCGCCGGCCAGGCTGACGCCGCCGAGCGCTACGGCGGCGATGGCGATCAGCGTGTAGGTCGGCCCGATGTTAGGGTCGGCGGAGCCGATCAGCGCGGTCAGCATCAGCCCGGCGCATCCGCCCAGGATGCCGGTCATGACATAGGCGATGAAGCGCACGCGCGTGACATCGACACCGGCGGTGTAGGCGGCCCGATCGTCGCTGCCGACCGCCATCAACTGGTCGTAGTAAGGCGTGCGCCGCACCAGCCACCAAGCGATGAACATCAGTGCCAGCGGAAGCATCGAGAGCGGGCCGGACAAGGCCTTGAGCCAAGCCGGCGCCGGGCCGATCGGCGCCGGCAGGATCGTC
>NZ_RZTF01000282.1:376-2292 GCF_004023175.1 Mesorhizobium sp. M7A.F.Ca.MR.362.00.0.0 | reverse complement strand
GGATCAGATAGGTGCCGAGCGTGGCGACGATCGGCTGGATGCGCACGATTGTCGCGAGAAAGCCGTTCGCAGCACCGACCAGCGCGCCGACGAGCAACGCCGCCGGAACGAGCACCAGGGGTGATGAGATGCCGGCGCCGAGGAACAGCACCTGGATCGCCAAAGCGTTGATGAAGCCCATCAATGGCCCGACCGAGATGTCGATGCCGCCACGCCCGGCGAGGATGACAGGCGTGGACGCAATGGCCGCACCGATCAAGGGCGCCGCCAATCCGACCAGCGCGCCCCAGGAACCCGGCTGGAACCGCCCGGGGCTGAGGATGAGATTGACCGCGAGCAGCACGACCAGCAGCACGACCGCGAAGCCGAAATTTCGCCCAAGGGACAGGAGGCGCGCAACAGGGTTCATGCCGCACGTCCGAACATGGCTGATATCACGCTGTCGGTGGTCAGCGCGTCGCCAGAGATCTCGGCCGCGACTTCATTCTCACGAAACACCAGCACGCGCTGGCACAGGAGAAGAATCTCCTCGATTTCACTGGATAGGATGACGAGCCCCATGCCGTCGGACGCCAGCCCGCGAAACACGTCGTAGAGCACATGCCGCGTCGCCACGTCGACGCCACGCGTCGGATCGTTGAGGAGCAGGATCGCGGGCTCCAGCGCCAGCGCCCGCGCCAGCAGCACCTTCTGCTGGTTGCCGCCCGACAAAGTGGTGATCGGCGCATCGGGCCGGGGTGCGGCGATCGAGAGTTTTTCGCGATAGAGGTCGTAGCGCGCCTTGCGTGCCGACGGGCTGATTAGCCCGAGCCGCGTGTCGCGCGACAAGGTCGAGACGGCGAAATTGTCGAGCACCGACTGTGTCGGGAAAATGCCGTTGGCGCGTCGGTCGCGCGGCAAATAGGCGATGCCGCTGGCGACAGCCTTGCGAAACCCGGTAATCTTTCGGGAGGCATCTGATGAACCGAGTTCGATCGAGCCGCCATGGGACTGTTCCAGGCCGGCAAGCATCTTGAGAAACAGCTCCTGGCCATGACCATCGAGACCGGCAAGCCCGACGATCTCACCCGGAGCGATGGCCTGCGTGATCGGGCTGGCGCCGGGCGCGATGACGAGTTCGCGAACGGCAAGACCACCAAAATCGAGAGCAGTGCGATCAGCCATGCGCCAATTCCGCAGCGGTACGTGGCGCCATCGCCTTGAGAAGTTCCGCCGGCGTGGAAGCGCCGCGCTCTTCGGTGCGCACGACGCTGCCGCCCCGCAGGATCGAGATGCGGTCCGAAAGCGACATCACCTCATCCATGCGGTGGGTGATGAACAGGATCAGGCAGCCTTCGCCGGCAAGCGCACGCATCAACGAAAAAACCGATTCGCGGTCGGCGAAGTCGAGCGCGGCGGTGACCTCGTCGAGGATCAGGATCTTTGGGTTGCGCACGATCGCGCGGGCGAGAACGACCAATTGCTGCGCGGCAAGCGGCAGCAGGCCGGCTGGCTTGTCGAGGGGGACGTCGGTGACCGCGAAGCGCTTCAGCGCGGCTTCCGCCCGGTCACGGCGCTCATGGCGGGGAACGGCACGTCGGACCAGTCCGTCGAGGCCGAGCAGGATGTTGTCGGTTACGCTGCGGTCCGGAGCGATCAGCACCTCCTGGAATACCGTGGCGAAGCCTTGCGCCTGGAAGGCCGATGGATTGGCGCCAGGGAATGGCTTGCCGTGCAGCAGGATCACGCCGCTGTCCGGCTGGACGATGCCGGACAGCAGCTTGACCATGGTGCTCTTGCCCGAACCGTTCTCGCCCAGAATGGTGTGGATGGTCCCCGCCCGGAACGCGATCGATGCGTCCGCGAGCGCGATCGTCTCGCCATAGCGTTTGGATATGGTTTTGATTTCAAGCATGTCACAATTCGATGCTGGCAGG
>NZ_RZTF01000282.1:0-366 GCF_004023175.1 Mesorhizobium sp. M7A.F.Ca.MR.362.00.0.0 | reverse complement strand
CTGGCAGGCCGGCTCCGCGAAAGGAGCCGGCCTGCTGAGAGGCTAGTTCGCGCAGCGTTATTTTGCGCAGGCGTCGGGGACCTTCGAATAATCCCAGCCCTTGGTCGGCGCCGGGTTCGAGAAATAGGCGTCGAGCCATTCCTCCGGCATCGGATCTTTCGGCGGGATCGGGAAGATCGACACGGCATCGGTCGTCATGCAGTCCTTGTACCAGGCACCGAGATCGGCGGTGTGGACAGGCGGGATCGGGATCAGCAGCGTGTTCAGCTTCGGCTTCTGTCCGTCGAGCATGCGCTCGCCGACGCGGAACAGCGTTTGCGCGGTCCAGTGCGGCAGCACCGCATGGCCTTCGAAGCGGTACTTGTC
>NZ_RZTF01000281.1:6345-8762 GCF_004023175.1 Mesorhizobium sp. M7A.F.Ca.MR.362.00.0.0 | reverse complement strand
GATACGGCGATGATGACGAAGGGGATCGCCAGCATCGTGTGCGCGATGACGAAGCCGGTGGTGGTGCCGACAAGCTGGCAGTCGAGGTAAACGGCATAGATGCCGATCGCCAGCACCACGCCGGGCACGATCATCGGCGTGATCAGGATAGCGCGCAGCAGGCCGGCGCCGGAATGTTTCATGCGGCTGAGGCCAAGCGACGCCAGCGTGCCGATCAGCGTGGCGGCAACGGCGACGAGGCCCGCGACCCTCAGCGAATTGAAGAAGCTCGACAGCCAATCGGGATTGGTGAAGAAATTCGCGTACCACTGCCAGGAGAAACCGGAGGGTGGGAAGGCCAACGACTTCTTCTCGTTGAACGACATCGGGATGATGACCAGCGTCGGCATGACCAGCCACACGGCGACCAGCAGGCAGAACAGGCCGAGCAGGATGCGGAAGGGGGCCAGCCTCATGATCTGGCCGCCTGCTTGTGGCGCTGGCGCATCAGCGGTGCGGCGAGCGCCAGAAGCACGAAGGTCGCGACCAGCAGGACGACCCCCATGGCGCCGCCGCGTCCCCAGTTGAGCAGGCTGAGCACCTGGCTCTGCACCAGCGTCGACAGCATGGTGCTGCGCGGGCCGCCGAGCAGGGCAGGGGTGATGTAGAAGCCGAGCGACAGGATAAAGACGATGATGGCGCCGGCGAAGACGCCTGGCAGCGACAGCGGCAGATAGATCTGCAGGAAGGCACGTGCGGGCCGCGCGCCGAGGCTGCGCGCCGCCTGCACGAGGCGCAAATCGATGCCGCGCATGACAGAATAGAGCGGCAGGATCATGAACGGCAGCAACACCTGCGCCATGCCGATGACGACTCCGGTCTGCGTGCGGATCAGCTTCACGCCGTCGAAGCCGAGCAGCCTGATGACCGAATTGATGATGCCGGAATCCTGCAGCAGGATGACCCAGGCCAGGGTACGCACCACGCCGCTGACCCAGAACGGTACGAGCACGCACAGGATGAGGACCAGCCGCAGGCGCGGCCCGACCGCCGTCATGAGATAGGCGTAGGGATAGGCGGCGATGACGCAGACGATGGTGACCCAGGCGGCGATGGAAAAGGTGCGCCACAGGACGGTGACGTTCACCGGCGTGGAGAAGAACCAGACGTAGTTCTGCAGGCCCCAGGCCGGGTCCGAAAAACTGCGCAGCGTGACGGTCAGCAAGGGATAGCCCATAGCCGCGATAAGCAGGAGCAGGGCCGGCATCGCCAGCAGCGACGGATAGGCGGCAAGGCGCAGGCGCCGCTGCGGCCCCTGCACGGCACCTGACGGCCGGGGATAATCACCCCCGGCCGTCGGCGTATGCGATGTCTGGCTCACGCCGTCACCTCAGTGGTAGCCGGCTCAGTTGCCGGCCATCAGCGCCGTCCACTTGTCGGACGCAGCGGCGAAGTTGGCGACCCAGAACTTGATGTTCTGCTGATAGCCGAGCTTGGCGTGGTCCGGCGTGTTGGTCAGGAAGGCGGCGACGGACGCGTCGACCTTTGGCTGTGCCTCGTTGTTGATCGGCGAGTAGGAGGTCTGCTCGGTCAGGATCTCCTGCGACTTCTTGCCGAGATAGGCGTTGATCAGCGCGTAGGAGGCATCGGGGTCCTTGGCGCCGACCGGGATGGTCAGCTGATCCATGACGACCAGCCAGTCCTTCCACACCGGCGTATAGGCAGCGCCATTCTTGACCGCCGTCATGGCGCGGCCGGTCCACATGATGATCATGTCGGCCTCGCCGGATTCGGCAAGCTGCTGGGATTCTGCGCCGGTCTTCCAGAAGATGGTGTCGGGGCCGATCGCCTTGATCTTGGCGATGCCCTTGTCGATATCGGCAGGCGTCATGGCGTCGACCTTGCCGCCGTCGGCCAGGATGGCCTGTTCGATCAGGCCGCCGAGCGGGCTGCCGCTGCCGTCGATGGCGCGGGTGCCGGGGAATTTCGCGGTGTCGAAGAAATCCTTCCAGTCCTTTGGCGGATTGTCCTTGTAGGTGTCGTTCTTGTACATCAGGACCATGCCGTAATTCATCGCCGGCACGCTGCACTCGCCGACCTGTCCGGGCGGGATGTGCGAGATGTCGAGCTTGGTCAGATCGAGTTTCTGGAACAGTTTTCCGCAATGCACGAAGGGCGGAAAATCATCCGTGTCGACGACATCCCAGGTCACATTGCCTGATTCGACCTGCGCCTGAAGCTTGGCGATTTCGGTCGGTCCGTCGTTCAAAAGCTTGACGCCGCTCTTGTCGACGAATTCCTTAAGCGCGGCAACCTGGCCGTCCTGGTAGATGCCGCCATAGGAGACGAAGGTCAGCGTCTTGCCCTTCAGCGACCCGTCCACCACGGTCCCGGCCGGCGGCGCGTTCTGCGCGTGAGCGGCGGCCGCGAGCAAGGCC
>NZ_RZTF01000281.1:0-6335 GCF_004023175.1 Mesorhizobium sp. M7A.F.Ca.MR.362.00.0.0 | reverse complement strand
ATCTGCTTCCCATTTTCTAACCCTCCGATGGCTCGCTGTTTGATTTTGGCAGGCCGGGCGCGAGCGTTTTCCGGGCTACATATTGATCGAGGTCGACAGCGCCGCTTGTCGGCGGCGCGATGATCCACAGCACTTCGGCCACCGTATCGCCGACATTGATCGTCCGGTGCGGCGTCGAGGTCGAATATTCGATGCTGTCGCCCTCTTCGAGGGTGAAGCTCTCGTCGCCGAGCGTCAGTTGCACGCGTCCGCGCAGCACGAGGAACATCTCGTTCGCGTTGCCATGCGTGTAGGGCACGTCGCCGGTGGAGCCGCCGACGGCGAACTCGCCGCAATAGACTTCCATCTCGCGGATCGGCCGGCGCGACAGCAGCGTCTTGCGGTAGCCTTCGCTGGTCGGCAGCGCCGGCCGTTCGGCCCGTGTCAGCACCGCGTGCGGCGACACCTCGCGTTCGTCGAAAAGATCGGCGAGGCTGATGCCGAGCGCGTTGGCGATCAGCATCAGCGTGCTGGTGTTGGCACCCGAAAGGCCGCGCTCGAGCTGGCTCAGGAAGCTGGCGGTGGTGCCGATCATGTCGCCGAGCTGGCGCAGCGTCAGGCGCCGCGTGGTGCGATAGGCCTTGATGCGATCGCCCAATACCGTCGAGCGGCGCGCTTCGGCGCTGGTTGTGGCATTGTCGTTGAGTGCGTGATCCGCAGCGATTTTCATGGCGATCTCAGGGTTCACTTAACATGCTATTAAGTGAGGCGTCCTGGCAAGCGGAATCGCCTTGTCATTTGAAAATCATCGATGGACCTGCAGAGAGCCCGTAATCGGCCGACCGGCAACGCCGGTTCGGCTCGATCACTGGATCATGAAGCGCGAACTGAATGGCAGGCTTGCCGCGCCGACGGCCTTCGGGCTGATGCTGACCCGCGCGGGCAGCGCTTCGATGCCGGGGAATTCCCGGCCGATGTCGGCGCACAAGGCCTTGGCGATCTTCTGCGGCGCGTAGCTGGACAGGACGACCGTCCTGAATTCGACAAACTGGGTCAGTGCGGAAATAGAGGCTTTCAGGCGGTTGGAGCATTCCCCTAGCCATTCGCTGTAGGCCTCGCCAAGGTCAGGCCACTCGGGGCTGCTGCTCCAGATGATTTCGGAAGGGCGCCGGCGCTTGGTCAGTTCGCTCTCCAGGCGCATCAGCCCATGATCGAAGCTGGCGCTGGAGTTTCCCTTGTAGATCTGGTGGTTGAGGATGAGCCTGCTCTGCAGCCGTGCTCCCAGATAGAAGAACAAATAGTCGTTGAGCGGCTTGGCGACGCCGAACATGCTCTCGCCGCCGGCTGCCGCGGTGATATCGTTCTGCACGAAAACCGGCAGCTTGATCTGTTCCTCGATCTCCCCCTGCAAGGCTTTCAGCGAGGTGCTCGATCCGTTGCGGGTTGCAGCCATCGTGTCGACATCGTCGGGAACGGCCAGGCCGATGCCGGCAACCCGGCTGCGCGCCTCGACCGGCAGGCTGGTCATGGCTTGCCTGATCGCGCCGAACAGATCGCTGCTTTGCGGGAAGGGATTGGCTTCATCCGCCGGCAATTGCGTGTGGAAGCGCACGGTGCCGATGAAATCGATGAGTGCGATGTCGATCCTGCGGCGGCTGAAGCCGACGCCAACCGCATAGGCGCCCTCCGGATTGAGTGAAAGCGGGATGGTGGGCGGCCCGACGCGGCCGCGCTGCGCTTCGCCTTGCGAGACCAGGCCTTCCTGCTCGAGCGAACGGACGATGACCGAGGCCGTCTGCGCCGACAGGCCGGTCTTTTCGCCGATTTCCATCCGCGAAATGCCCTCGTTCTGAAGCAGCAGCGACAGCACCAGCCGCTCATTGTAGCTGCGGACGCTCAACGCATTCAGCCCGCTTGCACGATCGGCGATGCGCAAGGGATTAGGTGGTGCGAACCTCATGTCAGGCAAGGGTCGCCCCGTCGGTAAGAGCGCGCTGCCTCGCGGCGGTATGGTTGCTCATGTCGAGCGGCTCCAGCCGATGGCATCGACCGCGCGGGCAAGTGCGGTGCCCAGCAATCTGTGCGCCTCGGCATCGATGTGAAAGCCGTCCGCTTCGCTGCACGAGACCACCGAGCCGGCATCGAAAAAGTGGAGTTCGAGCGAGTCCGCTAGAACCTCGAACTCGAGCGCGAGCAGGCGCGATTTCTCCGGCGCACCGGCGAAGATGGACTTCCATTCCTTGACGTCGTCCTGCATCGGCGGCGGCGCCACGATCATGATCTCGGGCGTCGAGCCGCCTGGCCCAGGCGCCAGCTCCTTGATGTCGTAGACGAGGCAGCCGATCCCCATCGCCACTTCCGACGGCGGCTTGTTGAAGCGGATCTTCAAATCGTTAGTGCCGAGCATGATGATGACGAGGTCGAGCGTCGCATGGCTCTGCAGGCAGGGGCGAAGATAGGTTCTGCCGTTTTTGTGGGCGCCCTCGATCGGGTCGTCGTGGACGGTGGTGCGGCCGCTCAATCCTTCCTCGATGACATACCAGTCGGGGTCTAGCTGAGAACGCAATATCCCCGGCCAGCGTTCACCCGGCCCATAGCGCTCGAGCGGCCCCCTGCCGGGGATCTGGCCGTGCGTGTTGGAGTCGCCGTAGCACAAGACTGATCGCATGTTTTTCCCGCCGGGACTGACAGCGCGCCGAAGCCGGCGAGCGCCAATCATGATGGATAGAGGAGCGATGAAAGGCAAGCAAGGGAATAGTCATTCAACATGACTAACTATTGACAGGGCGAATCCGCTGTGCTTCTAAAGTGCCCGGAGGAGTTCTCGACCGTCATCATCGTCCAGCAGGAATTGGGCTTCGGCACGCATGTGTTCGGGGGCGGGAGAATTGCGTGCATCGGTCGGTTTGCGACAACGAGCATGCATTGGGAGAGCGTCTCATGGCCGTACGCATTCGTACGGCCGGCCATACGAATTCGTAGGCCGGGGCAACCACAAGGAGGAGAGTTTAATGTTAGGATTGCTGAAAACCGTCGGCCTGGGGATGCTCGTTGCGTCCACGCTTGCCGTGACGTCGCTGGCGCATGCGGAAGACATCAAGCTGATGGACGGCGTGGCGCCGCGCCCCGACGACACGCGCATGACCGCGGCCGGTGCGTTCAAGAAGGACCCGCCCTGGGTCATCGGCATGAGCGACTTCGGCGTCAACGCCAACACCTGGACAGTACAGGTGGCGCATGAGGCGGAGAACGCCGCGGCCAAGGACAAGCGCATCTCGAAATTCATCCTGCTCGATGCCGGCTTCGACCAGAAAAAGCAGGTGGCCGACATCGAGGACCTGATCGCGCAGCATGTCGACGCTATCATCGTTCAGCCGGTGACCAGCACGTCGGCCAATGCCAGCATCGCCAAGGCGGTCGCCGCCGGCATCCCGGTCATCCTTCACACCGGTCGCATCGATTCCGACGCCTACACCACCGAAATCCAGGGCGGCGCCGAGCATTTCGGCAAGGTGATGGGCGACTGGCTGGTCAAGACCGTCGGCGACAACGGCAAGATCTGGGTCCTGCGTGGCCTGGCCGGCCATCCGGAAGACACCAACCGCTACAACGGCTTACTGGAATCACTTAAAGGCACGCATGTGCAGATCATCGCCGAGGAGCATGGCGACTGGCAGTACGACAAGGCCAAGAAGCTGTGCGAGACGCTCTATCTGAACAATCCGCAGGTCGACGGCATCTGGTCGTCCGGCGCTGACATGACGCGCGCCTGCGTCGATGTCTTCAAGCAGTTCGGCACGCCCGTTCCGCCGATTTCGGGCGAGGGCAACAATGGCTATTTCGGCCAGTGGATCACGGACGGGTTCAAGTCGATCTCGCCGGAATACAGCCCCGCCCAAGGTGCGGCCGGCGTGCGCGCCGCCGTTGCCCTTCTGGAAGGCAAGCAGCTCTACAAACGCTATGTCTATAATCCCGACGGATGGGACCAGGACAAGGCCAAAAAATACTATCGCGACGACCTGACCGCCAATGTCTGGTGGCCGAGCGAACTGCCCGAGGACAAGCTCAAGGAATATTACGGCAAGAAGTGACGGCGCCGTGGCTGGCGGGGAGTGGACAAGCATTCCCCGCAGGCCATTCCATCTGTCGAATCCGGTTCGTTCGAGGGTTTCGTGACCAATCTTATCGAGATGTCCCACATTTCGAAGGCGTTCGGAGGGAGCAGGGCGCTCCATTCCGTTTCCCTCGATCTCAAGGCGGGCAGCGTCCACGCCCTGATGGGCGAGAACGGCGCCGGCAAATCGACGTTGATGAAGATCCTGGCGGGCGTGCATCAGCCCGATTCCGGTGAGATCTTCATGAACGGGGAGAAGCTCGATCTGAAATCGCCGCGAGCCGCACTCGATGCCGGCATTTCGACCGTTTTCCAGGAGCACTCGCTGCTGCCCAATCTGTCGATCGCCGAAAACATGTTTCTGGGCCGGGAGCCGACGACCCGGTTCGGCTCGATCGATTATCGGGTGATGAGCAGCCAGACCGCCAAGGCGCTTGGCGAACTCGGCCTCACGCTCGACCCGTCGCAACTCGTTTCAAACCTGACCATAGCCGAGCGGCAATTCGTCGAGATCGCGCATTGCATCCAGGCCGACGCCGGCGTGCTCATCCTCGATGAACCGACGGCGGCGCTCAACGCGGCCGATGTCGATGTGCTCAACCGCAACATCCGCCGGCTGCGCGATAAGGGAAAAGCCATCGTCTACATCTCGCATCGCATGGAGGAGATATTCGAGCTGTGCGACACGGTGACGGTGCTGAAGGACGGCGCACTGGTCGGCACAAGAATGGTGTCCGAGATCACCACCGACGAACTCATCGCCATGATGGTCGGACGCGAACTCCAGGACCTTTTTCCCGATCGTACTGATAACAAAGGCGACGAGATCCTGCGCGTCGAGAACCTGAGGATCACCGAGACATCGCGGCCGCTGTCGCTGACATTGCACAAGGGCGAGATCGTCGCCCTGGCCGGCCTGGAGGGACAGGGCCAGCAGCGCTTCCTGAGATCGCTGATCGGCCGCTATCATCCCTCCGCCGGGACGATTTCCGTCAACGGCAAAGCGCTGAAAATGCCGCTCCCGCCATCATCAGGCGTTCGCCATTTGCAGCAGCTGAGGGTCGGCTTCGTTCCCGAGGACCGCAAGGAAGAGGGGCTCTTCCTCGCTTTGCCAATCGCCCACAACATCGCCATCGGATTGCATTCGAGGCGATCCGAACTCGCGGCGGCGCGGCCGTATCGAAACGTGATCGCCCGCATGATGGAGGTCATGAACATAAAGGCGGCAGGGCCGTCCGCGCCGGTCGGCTCCCTGTCCGGCGGCAACCAGCAAAAGGTTCTGCTCGGCCGCTACCTAGCCGCCGATCTCGATCTTCTGCTGGTCGAGGAGCCGACCCGCGGAGTCGACATCGGCGCCAAGTCCGAGATCTACCACCTGCTGCGCGACTTTACCGCCAAGGGCGGCGCCGTGCTGGTGCTGTCGCGTGAGACGATCGAGTTGATCGGGCTCTGCGATCGCATCTACGTCGTCCACGACGATACCATCGTTGCCGAAATGCCGGCAGCGCAGGCGACAGAACACAAGATCCTCGACGCGGCCCTGATGGGCGGTTCCACGCGCCAGCATTAGGGGCCTCCATGCATCGTTCGCTTTTCAACATCCTGAGTGGCCGGAACACCCGGCAAGGCCTGTGGGGCCTGCCGCTTCTGGTCGCCTTGCTCATTTCGCTGTGGCTGGCCGTCGAGACGACACAGTTCGCCACGGCCGAAAACCTCTTCAACCTGGTGGCCCAGGCGATGCCGCTGATCATCGCGGCGATCGGACAGCTCGTCGTCGTGCTCATCGGCGGGCTCGACCTGTCGGTCGGTTCGGTCATCAGCTTCACCACCGCGGTGCTGGCGCTCGACCAGCCGGCGATCGTGCTGATCCCGGCGGTCTTCGTGCTGGCGGCACTCATCGGGCTGACCAACGGCCTGGCGATCACCCGCTTCAACGTCCATCCGATCATCGCGACGCTGTCGACGCAGTACATCGTGCTCGGCATCACGCGCATCCTGCGTCCCGTCTCCGGTGGCACCGTGCCGGAGATCGTCATCGATGCCGTCTCGGGCAGTTTCCTCGGCATTCCCTATCCGGTTTTCTGGGGCCTCGCCGTGATCCTGGCAGCGTGGAAACTGCTCTACGGATCCCGGTACGGGCTGCATCTGTTTGCGATCGGCGGCGGCATCGCGTCCGGCGCCGAAAGCGCTGCCCGCAATTTCGGCGTCTCCGACCGCCGCAACATTATCCTCGCCTATGTGG
>NZ_RZTF01000027.1:23852-35955 GCF_004023175.1 Mesorhizobium sp. M7A.F.Ca.MR.362.00.0.0 | reverse complement strand
TCCTCCCGCGCGTAGGATTTCGAGCCGAAGCAACCGGTCATATCACGGCCGAGGCGGGAGGAATGACCCGACCAATGCCCCAGTTCATGGAACGCGGTACGGTGCCAGTTGATCGGTTCGAAATAGGCGGCTGGCGGCGGGACCTGCACGAAGTCGCTCGCAGGGCTGTAGAAAGCGCGGCTGCCTCCGATCCGAAAATCCGCGCCGGTGGCCCGGATCAGCGCCTCTGCTTGCGGTTCGATCATGCCCGGCAGAGGTGGTGGCGCGACGGCGGCGACGTCCTCCGGCAGGTTCTCGCATTGATCGGCGTTGAAGACCGTGAAGCGTTTGAGGAATGGGACCGGCTGTGCTTCGTGCCCGCTCTCGCGGGCTCGGTTGCGCTCATCGTCGGGCACGAAGCGGTCGGCATAGACGATGGTCGTGCCATGTTCTCCGTTCCTGACGTTGCCGCCGAGCCCAAGCGCCTGGCGGAATGTCAGCCAGCTCTGTCCGGTGAAACCGTGCTCGATGACCGCGCCCCACAGGATCAGAATGTTGATGCCGGAGTAGCGACGGTGGGTCGACGCGTTTTCCGGCATGGCGAGCGGCGCCTTTGCCGCCGCCGTGCCCCAGGGCTGCACCCATGGAATGCGTCCGGCTTCCAACTCGGCGATGATCTTGTCGGTGATTTCCGTATAGAGGCCTGGCCGGTCGTTGCCGGAACGGGCGCTAGCGGTATTTCTGGGCATCGCGGTTCTCCGCGACGGGCGCCAGGAGCCTCTCTCCCGACCTTCAACCCGTCACGGCAAACCCGGTCTGCACTCTCACTCTCATGGACCCATCTCGGTACCCAGCGGCGGCAGGAAGTAGCATCGGCGTGGCCGATCTCACGTCAGGGATGGAAGCCCGTATGGATGAAGACCCTCGCAAATTGGTGCCCACATTGTAGCGCGTGTGCTTGGCTTTGGCGTCGACCGGCCCAGCATGCCGCGTGTTGCCAAGAGGTTCTTTGTCAAGGACGGCCAGGCGCTGGGCCAGGCTTTCCGCAGATGGTCTGGTGGGCCTGACCTTGAGCGCATCATTGTGAGCCACGGCGATGTCATCACCGACAAACCGCGCGATGCTCAAGCAGATCGCGAGATTTCGGGCATAGCGGAAAATCTCGCGATGGTGGCGCCGCAGCCAAGCCGCGTTATTTGTTATAAGTCATCAACTGACTGAAAGCGTGGGTAGCCATGTGCAACGACTATGAGCAGCATATCGCCTGGGCCGAATATTGCAGGAAGATGCAATTACTGGCGCTCGACATTCCCCCCCATCAAACCGAACTGGATTTGCCGCAGGCGGATGACGTCCGCATCAGTGATCCCGCCCCGATCATGCGCGCCGCCGGCGACACGATCGAACTCACGCGCATGACCTTTGCCTTTCCGCCCTCCGGACCAAAAGGCGGGCCGATCTTCAACTTCCGTTCGGAAGGACGGAACTTCTCCAACAGCAAGCGCTGCCTTATTCCGGCGTCGGCTTTCTTCGAATTCACCGGAAAGAAGTCTCCAAAGGCTAAGCATCGCTTCACGCTCAACGGCGCCTCGTTCATGGCGATCGCCGGCCTGTGGCGCGATGGCGAAGGCAACAAGCCCCCGACGTTCGCTATGCTGACGACGGAACCCGGCCCGGACGTGGCGCCCATCCACAATCGCCAGATTGTGGTTCTGCGCCCGGACGATTGGGCGGCATGGATCTACCTCACGAAACCCGAGGTGGAGCTGTTGAAGGCCCTGCCGGCCGGGTCGCTGGCGGTAGAAACCGTGCGACAAGGAAGCGACTAGCTCAGATGCCGGTGCGTTTTGCGCAAACACGGAAGATTCTTGGCGGCATCGCTGCGGCAATTGCGGCCCCTCGAGATCGCGGCTCTCGCCAAAGCGTCAGCACCTCGTTGTCATTGATTGCCGAGTGGCCACTTCCGCCATCAGCCACGCTTGGCTCGTCGGTGCGCACGAAAGGTATCGAGCGTGAAATACGTGCCCGCCTGCCATGGGCGGTGAGGAAGTACATCAAAGCCGAGACGGGTCGCATCACATTGCGGATGCGCGAAGACGATGCCGAAGAGTTCGAGGCCGCCTCGAACAAGATCGCCAAGACCCTGGAAACCATCGAAGTACTCCCGGTCCTGCCGCGCGAGGCGGAGGACATCCTCACAATTTCTTCGCGTGAGCGTCACAAGTGGCTGAAAGACGGACGGCTGCAAAGCATTGGCACCCGCACCGTGAAGATGCGCGGTCGATCCAAGGCCGTCACCTTCCACGTGTTCGATCCCAAGCACATCGAGGACATCCTTGATCGCGATCTGCCAAGCCTTTGGCGCGAAGAAGACGCGCAGCAAGTTACAGAGAACAGGCGACGTGGCGCCGGCAAGGCTGCCCTGACGCGGGCGGGAAAGGGTAGCGAGAAGGTTCGCGGCGCCGGGAATAACCCCAGAGATGACGCTCCCCGGCCTAAGTTGAAGGGCTGGGACGCGTTCGACGACGAGGGCCTGCTCCGTTAGATCCGCCTTGTAGCCACTCGCGCGTCCACAATGGACCCTGAGCGAAAGCTAACCGGGAGCCGAAACGATCTGCAGTCGCGATTGGCCGGTCCCGAACCATTCCATGCTGAAGGAGTTCTTCAAGCCGACAACAGCCCGTTTTTGAGGATGGCCAATGTTCGACAACTTCGTGCTTGAAATGATGGAAACCGAGGGCGGGCCGATACGGCTTCGGCATGGCGGATCTGGGCCGCCTCTGCTTCTGATCCATGGCCATCCTCGCGCGCATATGACGTGGGGCCAGGTCGCGGACTTGCTGTCAGCAGATTTCAGGATCGTGTGCCCCGACCTTCCGGGCTTCGGTCGCTCCTACGTACCGGCCGATGACCCCGAGAGCAGGTTCTCGTCCAAGCGGGCAAAGGCTTCGGCGCTGGTGGAGGTGATGGAAAGGTTGGGCCACCACGCTTTCTTCGTCGCCGGGCATGATCGTGGAAGTCTGGTCGCTTTCAGAATGGCGATGGACCATCCCGACCTGGTGCGAAAGCTGATTGCCGTGGATGGGTTGCCAGTTATCGAGCATCTGGAACGGGCCGACTGGAACTTTGCCCGCGATTGGTACCACTGGTTCTTCTTTGCTCAACCCGAGAAGCCGGAACGGGCCATCCTGGCAGACCCGATGGCATGGTATAGTGACTTGCGGCCAGATGAGATGGGAAACGATGCCTATGACGAATTGGTTTCATTCATCCACGATCCAGCCATCGTCCATGGCATGGTCGAAGACTACCGCGCTGGCATAAGGATCGACCATCGCCACGACCGCGAAGATCGAGATGCCGGCAGGAAGGTGCGCTGTCCGATGCTCTGTCTTTGGTCACTCGACGACGATTTGGAGCAGATTTATGGCGATCCGGTTGCCATCTGGAAGCACTGGGCCGACGACGTGGGGGGCTACGGAATCAGGAGCGGGCACCATGTCGCCGAAGAAAATCCCGCCGCTCTCGCAGCAGCGTTCAAGGCCTTTCTCTGAAAAACGACAGAAGCACCGATTGAGCGATCGCCCATGCGTGTCGACGAACCCAGCCATTGTTCGGCAGACCCGTTCTTGCACCGCCCTATTTGAAATCCCGTGTCTTCACCCTGATCTGGTCGATGTGCAGATAGGGATCGATAATATTCCGCGGCCTCGGCCCCTTCGGCATGCCGCGCGGATCGGGCGTCGGGCTGCCATGATGGAATTCGTCGCCGCGGCCATGCGGCAGGGGAAAGGCAGACTCACGATCGCCAACGCTGGCCAGATCGGCGGAAAGATCGCTCAAACGATGAGCGACAAGATGGACCACCTCGCCTTCCCTTTGGATGCGACCATAAACGCCAATCATGCCGGCGCCGAGCACGACCCTGCGATATTTTTCGAAGACCTTGACCCACACGACCAGATTGGCAATGCCCGTCTCATCCTCGATTGTGATGAACATGACGCCCTTGGCCGAGCCAGGTCGTTGGCGGACCAGCACGAGGCCAGCCGCCTCGAGCCAGTGCCCGTCGCGCGCCTGCATGGCCTCGCGACACGAGACGATGCGCTTGCGCCCCAGGTCGGCGCGCAGGAAGGAAACAGGATGGTCGCGCAGGGTCAGTCCAACATGTCCATAGTCCTCGACCACTTCGCCGCCGGCGGTCATCGCACGCAGCGCGACAAGGGGCTCCTGGATCTCCGATACCGTCCGCTGCTCGCGGCCGGAGGCCGCCGCAAACAGTGGCAGCGGTTCGTCGCGCAGTGCCTTGATCGCCCACAGGGCCTCACGCCTCGCCAGCAATAGGGATGGTTGGAAAGCGTCAGCCTGGGCGAGTTCAACCAGAGAGGCAGCAGGAACACCGGCGCGGTGCCAGAGGTCATCCACCGACGCAAAGGGCTGGTCTGCGCGTGCGATGACGATGGTCGCAGCATCGGCGTTGGCAAGACCCCGGACCATGCGCAGACCAAGCCGGACAGCGAACCGACCGTCATCGGCGGTGGGCTCGAGCGTGCAATCCCAACGCGAGGCGTTGATGCAGACAGGGCGCGCTTCGACGCCATGGTCACGTGCATCGCGAACGATCTGCGCCGGCGCGTAGAAGCCCATCGGCTGAGCATTGAGAAGAGCGGCGCAGAAGACATCGGGGTGATGGCATTTCATCCAGGACGAGGCGTAGGCGATCAGGGCGAAGCTGGCGGCATGGCTTTCGGGAAAGCCATAGCTGCCAAAGCCTTCGAGCTGCTTGAAGGTCTTTTCGGCGAACTCGCGCTCGTAGCCGTTCTTCACCATGCCGCCGATCAGCTTGGCGCCGAAGCTGGAAACGCCACCGGTGTGCTTGAAGGTCGCCATGGCGCGGCGCAGTTGATCCGCTTCGCCTGGCGTGAAGCCGGCGCATTCAATCGCCACCCGCATCGCCTGCTCCTGGAACAGCGGCACGCCCAGCGTCTTTCCAAGCACCTTTTCGAGCTCAGGCTTGGGATAGACGACGTCTTCCTTGCCTTCGCGCCGGCGCAGATAGGGGTGAACCATGTCGCCCTGGATCGGGCCTGGCCGAACAATCGCAACCTCGATGACAAGATCGTAGAAAGTACGCGGTTTGATGCGCGGCAGCATCGACATCTGGGCGCGGGATTCGATCTGGAAGGTGCCGAGCGTGTCGGCCTTGCGGATCATCGCATAGGTGCGTGGATCCTCGGCAGGGATGGTCGCGAGATCGAGAGTGATGCCCTTGTGCTCGGCCAGCAGATCGAAACCGCGCTTCATGCAGGACAGCATGCCGAGCGCCAGCACGTCCACCTTCATGAACTTCAACGCGTCGATGTCGTCCTTGTCCCATTCGATAACCTGACGATCCTTCATCGCGGCTGGCTCGATCGGCACCAGATCGTCGAGCCTGTCGCGGGTCAGGACGAAGCCGCCCGGATGTTGCGACAAATGCCGCGGCGCGCCGATCAGCTGCCTGGCCAAGTCCAGCGCCAGACGCAGGCGACGGTCGCCGAGATTGAGGTTCAGCTCCTCGGCATGTTTCGGCTGGACGCCTTCGTCCGACCAGCCCCACACTTGCGAGGACAGCATCTTGATGAGGTCTTCGGGCAGTCCAAGCGCCTTGCCGACATCGCGCAAGGCGCCCTTCGAGCGATAGCGGATGACCGTCGAGCAGAGCGCGGCGTGTTCGCGGCCATAGGTTTCGAACACCCATTGCATGACGATTTCCCGACGCTCATGCTCGAAATCGACATCGATGTCAGGCGGCTCACGCCGCTCCTCCGAGACGAAGCGTTCGAACAGCAGGTCATTGCGGTCGGGATCGATCGAGGTGATGCCGAGCACATAGCAGACGGCGCTGTTGGCTGCTGATCCCCTGCCCTGGCAGAGAATGCCCTGGCTGCGGGCAAAGCGAACGATCGAGTTGACCGTCAGAAAATACGGCGCGTATTGCAGCTTCTCGATGAGCTGCAACTCGTGCCTGAGCGTGCCAACGACCTTGTCCGGCACGCCCTCGGGAAAGCGCTCCGTCGCGCCCTCCCAGGTGAGTTTCTCCAAGGCTTGCTGCGGTGTCAGACCCGGCAGCATCCGCTCCTCGGGATATTGATAGGCAAGCTCGTCCAATGAGAACCGGCAGCGCTCGGCGATCTCGATCGTCCGCGTGAGCGCTTCGGGGTAGCGGCTGAACAGCCGTGCCATTTCATCGGGCCGCTTCAGATATCGGTCGGCGTGCCGCTCGCGCCGAAACCCGGCATCATCGATCGTCACATTGTGCCGGATGCAGGTGACGACGTCCTGCAGGATGCGCCGTGACGGTTCGTGGAACAGGACATCATTGGTGACAACCGTTGGCACGTGGGCCTGTCCGGCAAGATTGGCCAGATCGTGCAGCCGCAGCGCCTCGTTGGGACGGCGCCGCAACGTCAGCGCCATATAGGCGCGATCGCTAAATGCGTCGCGCAGCCGGCGCAGCCAGAGTGAGCATGTGTCATCTGCCTGGTCGGGCACGAGCACTGCAAGGAGCCCCTCGCCATAGGCGACAACGTCAGCCCAATGCAGCACGCATTTCGCCTTGCCGCCACGCTTCTTGCCCAGCGACAGCAAGCGGCACAGCCGCGAGTAGTCCGCGCGACCGGTCGGGTAGACCAGGATGGAAATCTCTTCCACCAGATCCAGCCGGCAGCCGACGATCAGCCTGACGCCGGTTGCCTTTGCAGCCTCGTGCGCGCGGACAATGCCGGCCAGACTGTTGCGATCACAGATGGCAAGGGCGGGCATTCCCATGCTGGCTGCTTGCGCGAACAGTTCCTCACATGAACTCGCGCCCCGCAGAAAGGAAAAATGCGAGGTGCATTGCAGCTCGACATAGCACGCGTTCATCCGAAGATGCCGTGCAGGAACCAGCGATGCGAGCCGGTCGCGGTATCCTCGCCGTCGCCTGCGCGATAAATCCAGAACCGCTCGCCGGCTTCGTCCTCGACCTGGAAATAGTCGCGCACGGCAGTTAGCTCGGCGTCGCGCTTCCACCATTCGCCGAAAACCCGCTCGGGACCATCGGCGCGCTTGATCCGTCGACGGATGCCTTTCCAGGTGAAGCTCGCCGGAGGATGGTCCGGTAGCAGCGCAATGGCCTCGATCGGCTCCGGCACGGTAAACAAGCGAGCCGGACGCGGCCAATGGTCTGGCCATGCGTCGCCGGTCTCAGCGGATGCAGCGGCTACACGCCGGAAAGATCGCTCGGGCACATCGCTGGCAACCGGGGTAAACCGATAGAGCTTTTCCTCACCGACACGGTTGCCGAGTGTGTCGATCAAATCCGAGATGTCTGCATCCCGTTGCTCGATCAGCGACGAAACGGTCTGCCTGGGGGCGAGTGATTCCGCCAAGGGCGCGGACAGGCGCATCAACTCGATGCCGAAACCCGGATCGACCATCTCGATCTTGTCGCAGAGCAACCGTGTCAGCCGCTTCACATCGCGGACAGGCAAGGCCATGCCGACGCGAACGGCTTCGATGCGGTTGTCGACGCGGTAGAGCAGCAGGTCGAGCCGCCGGGCCCCGAGGCCCTTGGTCTCGAGATCGACACACAGCGCTTGAACAAGCTTGCCGACATAGCGCGCGATTGTCTCGGCCGCACCGATGGGCTCGCCAAAGGCACGTTGGACTTCGACCACATCCGCTGATCGCACCGGCTCAATCGGCTCGGCGAGGCGTCCAGCAGCCTGGTCAAGCCGGCGGCCGAGTTCCGGCCCGAACCGCAACGTCAGTGGCGCGCGCGGCTGCTGCAGAAGCTCGCCTACCCTGTCGAAGCCGAGAACCCGCAAACCCCTGACGATTGCGTCGGGCAACCGCAGTGCCGCGATGGGCAGTGGAAGAATCGCATCCTGCGATGCGTTGACGGCGACCACGCTGACGGTCTGCTTCACGTATCGCGCCACCGCATGAGCAGCACCCCAGCTATCCGCTATGGCTGCGCGCGCCGAGAAGCCGACCTTGCCGAGATGTTCGACCATATCGGCCAGCATCAAGCGTTCACCGCCATGAAGATGATCGGCGCCCGTGGTATCCATCACCAATCCGTCGGGAGGTTCTGCTGCGACAATCGGCGCGTACCGCCGCAAAGCCCACAGGGCCAACCGATCCAATGCCTGCGCGTCTGCTTCAGGTTCGGCATCCATGACCGCCAGCCCCTGGACGAGGGCCTGCGCCTTCGTTGCCGGCATTCCAACGCGCAGGCCCGCTTCCAGTGCCGCGCGATCCACCGCAGTCACCAGGCGACGATTACCGTGCCGCCCGACCAGCACCAAAGGCTTATCCGGTGGCGGCGAGACGTCGCCCAATTTCCTTTTGAGCCGGTCGGTCGACCAGCTTGGAAGGAATAGCGAGACGACCCTTGGCATCACAAGCCTCCACTTCGATATCGAGTGTTTCCCCTCCACGAGACCGGATCAGTTCAAGTTGCCATCGCGCCCGACCAACGCCGGGCACAGGCAGCGGTCGCGACGGCAGCACGGAAACCCGCCAGCGGGTGACAGACGCCGTCGGCTGCCCGAAATCGGCGGCTTCGGTCTGGCGGCGCCAGCGGCGGATGGCGATGCCCATCGCGCCGGAGCCTTCCGATGCCAGTTGCAACCGGCGCGAGGAAGTCATGGACAGGCGCGCCACTTCCGCGACCACCGCTCCAAGACCGACATGCCGCAGACCTTCCTCGAAGCAGGCGAGCAAGGATTTGTCGTCACCGGCTTCAACATAGATCACCCGGTCGGGATGCAGTCCGACCTGTGCGATTGCCGGCGCAAACAGATCCTGGCGCGTCACGCACCACAGCACCTTGCCTTGCGTCCTCGCTGCAATCCCGGCTGCAAAAAGCGACGCTGCAGCGCCATCGATCGCTCCATTGCCGCCGCCGGCAACTTCATGAAGTGCGCCAAGCGCCACACCCCCGCCTGGCAGATGACTGTCGATCGAGGAGATTCCGAATGGGAGCACCGCTCTTTTGCGCGCGTTACCGCCTTCGAGACGCGCAATGCGACCTCGCAGATCGGAAATAGCAGCGTTTGGCGTCGATGCACTCATCTGTCCCCTGAACGCGACATGCTGGCGGAATGTTCCTCATTTGTTCCCTTCCTAATAAAGAGTCAATGGCATGGCGAGGTGGCGCCGCGGAAGAAATTTTGTCGCGACCGCCTGGTGGCACCGAAAGAACCGTTTGCCAGCAGGACGAGGCGTCGAGGCCACCTGTCCTGTTGGGATGTTCGCGCCGGGTTGGCGGCGCACAAGGAAAACGGCGTATAAACCGCAGTCCCGGGCGCGTCCGCAATGGCGGACATTGTCGCGCGCGGGACGGAGGAAATTCGCCCCCGCCGCGGGCGGTTAACAGGACAGCCGTAGGAGCGTCAGCATAGCGCCGGCCGCAGGACGGGACGCGGGACCGACTGTCCCCGTCCGCGGTGGTCCGTGTAGCAGCGGCCATGAATGCAGTTGCGTTGGGATTGAGCACGAAGCCTCAACCGATTGCCTGATGTACGCTATCCTATTGAAAAAACTACCCTATTTCCAAGCCATCAGGATTCTATTGACACCTTTGTTCTTATTTTGTTCACTGTTGGGAGTTTGATAATGGAGGCGAACCATGGAACTTCGCTTGAACATTGAAGGTGCAACGCCCGAGGAACTGGCACGCGGGGTCACGGCAGCCGAAGCAGTCTTCGCGCGCGCCGGGATTACGGCTTTGCAAGGCGCGGAAGGTTTGTTCGCGTTGGAAGGCTGGGATATCAAAGGCTTTCCGGAAGACGACCAGCCAACCGAGGACGAGGACCAGGCTGCTTCGGTCTGGATGGAAGCCGACGAGGCTGCGACGACTGCATGTTGTGCGGGCTGGCCGGAGGATAAAGTTCCGGGCCATCAGATCATGGAGTTGATCGACGTGCCCCGAACGAGATTGCAGGCCGAGGCGCTCCCGGACACGTGGCCGGCGCGCAAACAGCTCTATCCCGATGTTGTCACCCGGTTGGAGACCACGACCGGGCCGGACCGCCAGATCGATTTCGATATTGCCTTCGTTCTTGGTTGGGTGCCCGAGCGGCCGACGCTGGATCAGGTCGAGCCGCTTTCGGAAAATGGCGACCGTATCCCCTTCTTCACCAGCAACCTCGCCCAAGTGGAAGAAATGGCTCGCAAGGCGCTCAAGGACTGGACGATCGAGATTGACCAGGACCCCTACGATGCCCACGTTTTCGATCCTGCAGCCAGCGAAGACGGTGAAGAATTGCGGATGGCGGCATGGCGCGATTTCGACGGCTCCCTGCTTATGGAGAAGCCACCTGCAAATCCTGCAATCGCACTGACCCTGGCGATGATGCGCGGCCAGTCGATGCATTTCGATTCGCGGTGAACGGGTTACACGGCCATCGTCGATCGATCTTGCTTGGCCACTCCAGGTCGCACGCTGGATGGCTAAAAACCTGACAAGCCCACACCGCACCCGAGGAGAGAACCATGTCAGAAAAACCACCCTATATGCCGACCGGCATTGGAACAGGCATGATGAGCGACGACGAGACCAAGGTCGGCGTTCTGATATTCGAAACGGCGCAAGGGAACTTCGACTTCGCAGTGAATCTGCAGGCGGTCGATATCCTCACCAAGGCCATCAACAAGATCGAGATGCATCTTCGCTCCGGCAAGACGCGCTGAGTGTCCGACGATGTGCCAGATCAGAAAAGCCGAAGCCAGGACCTTCGGGAGATCACGCAGGGACCACGCATCGTGCGGCGGGGCGGCGGGGCGTCGCAAATCCGTTGTCAGTCGCCGACTGGCTCGGCTGGAGGAAACGCTCGGAAGCCAGTGCTCTCGCGCACGACTCGCGGCGCTCGGTTGACGGACTACCGCTGCGATCGATCACGACTTCCTCCGCAAGATATCCTCGGATTTACGCCACGGTCAGCCCCAGGGGTCCGAATGGTACATTAGAGATATCTAACATTTCTCTTTTGGCGAGACGGGGTGTACTTTAGTTATCGCTGGGTGATCCTAGCGACCTACACTGCCCGCTGCTGAGAGGTGGCGGGCCTTTTTGTTTATGTGTGGAACGCCGCAATCCAATGGGAGTTGGAATGCTGTCACCGTCCCTTCCGTGGAGGCGATGATGGCCATGGACGTACAGCCGTGGTCGGCCCGCTCCCGCTTTCTCAGTGGGCGGGCCATCTCGCGGGTCGCTCACCGGCAACACTTGGTGCACCATGCCGTCAACCTCGATACGCAAGTTCGAATACGACCCGGAAACCAGGGTTCTCTCAGTGTGGTTTGTAGCGAGTGGCAGGCAGTACGACTTTCTGGACGTGCCGCCGGAGATGGTCGCCGATTTCAAATCTGCCTTTGCCAAGGGCCGCTATTTCAACGATCGCATCCGCAACCATTTCGCGTTCCGGCCCGTGGCAAGCTCCGGTTCCAGTGGCACATGCTGAGGTAGATTGTGCCAAGCGACCTGGCGGAAGTCGCGCATGTCGAACTGCTGGCCGCACACCGGACAGGTCATGAAATTGTCGCGCTCGTCGGCCGGCTCACCGTCGTGCGCCTTACCAGGGATCGGCGCTCCAAGGTCGGATAGCTTCGTCATAGCTATCAAACATTCAATTCGTCTAAAGTGTTCCGGAATCATTTTAGCGCGTGCTAATTGAGTCGCACTATGCGAGTCGGCGCATCCCTCTGAAGTTCAAGCCCATGGAGCCCGAGCCGGTCGACACGCGTCGAGCTGATGCAGGTACTCAGTCAATTCTTGCCGGGCCGATTGGCCTTGGATGGCTTCCAAGTCCAGCTGGGCGCGACTGGCATGAAGCAAGGCCGCGACCAAATTTTGGTCGGCTGACTTTTTGCCGGTGTATAGGCGCACAAGCTCGCGCGCCTGGACCGTCGAATCGGATTCCGGGCTCTCCCTGATGGCTGACGTAAGAGCCCGGGAGAGTATGTCGAAATCCAACAACGAAATACCCGGTCGGCTTCCTTCATGGCCAAATCCATCCTGTTGGTCTGCAGGCGATACTCGAAAGGTCGATGATGACGAAAATCGGCATCACCCCCATTCCTTCACGTGCTCAAC